>JAGRHW010000051.1 GCA_020444765.1 Gammaproteobacteria bacterium
GACGAGAATAAATTCAGGTTGTATCATTTTTCCGCCTAATACAGTAGTTGTTCATATTTTTTGATTTACTCGTATCTGGTCCATGCGTTTGAGTTCGTCGCTCTTTGCATGGGAAATGTAAAAAATTCATATTTAAAAGGCTGCTCTCATGCGGCCTTTTCTTTTATGACCGTCAAATTTCGCAGATATTTCTATTTCGTTTGCAACCCTTCTTCCTACTTCGGATTTGGCTTAAAACCACGGATTTCGTGGTATGTACCCAATCCTCTTATACTGTACGCTAAATCGCATTCCAACTGTTTGAATTAACTAATAAAGGATCCGTTAGATATGCTCCAGGAGCCATTCTAGGAGCGGAAATAATCAACGTCAATCCTGACATCCACTACAAATTGTGGATTATTGTCTCTCACCTACGATATTTTGTGGATAGACAGTGGATAAAACGCTTGAAACAGTCGAAAACATGCTTATAAGAAATAGAAAACAAGCATAAATAAGTCTTAGCAGCCTTTTTATTCTTCAAAATATAAAAAATTGGCTTAATCCGGTGGGGAGTGGCTTTCTATTTTGTAATACTCTGGATTTTTCAAGCTGCGAAAAAAAGCCGAGTTTTTAACAATTAGGAATAGAGCGAAGGTAAGTAATAGTGGATTTTAGTAATTTTACTAAATTGAGAAAGCAGTCGAGAATTCAGCTCTTTGTTATTATTGGAATTTGGATAGTATCAATTGGATTCTATATCTATTGGTTTTGGTGGGAACACTCACACTCATTATCTACTGACAGTAATAGATGGGGCGCTTTCGGTGACTTTGTCGGAGGCATATTAAATCCGCTGATAGCCCTATACGCCGCATACTGGCTTGTAAAGTCCATTCAACTTCAGCAGTTGGAAATATCAGCCGCAATGTCCGGGTTCGAGGAAGCTCGACAGGAACAAAAGGAACAACGGGAAATACTCAAAATTTCAACCGAATCGAACGTGATGATCTCAGAAATTGAAGTACTCAACAGCATGCTGTCATCTTGTTACGCGACAAGATCATACTACCTCCAGCAGATTAGAGAGCACAGGATTCATAACTTACCGGCACGTCGAACACATCTACTGAATTTGGAAGGTCAAAGGGAGAAAACTGACGATGCAATGGAGTTACTTAGAGCAGATATGCTTTATTTGAGTGAAAGGAGGGAAAAGATTTTACGAGTGCTGTACGCCACTGTCTCACTGTCTCGCAGTAACTTTGAAACCAGGGATTAAAGCTTGAACATATCCGTTTGGGCACCCACCAACGGATCATACCCACGAGCAACGATCTTATATACATTTTGCTCAGTGGTGTTGTATTTCAAAGCGATTTCCCGCACCGTTTTTTGACCGAAATATTCAGCGATGATTTGCTCGTTACGTAAGCTTCGCAAGTATCCCAAACTACGTGGCAAATCTATGTGCTCGCCATTGTATATGGTAATCCCCCCTGAAAATGTTCGCCGTCATTAGTAGAATCTCAACAACAGGAGACTCTACATGCGTAAATCGAAGTTCACTGATAGCCAGATCATGGATGCCTTGAAGCAGGCGGAGTCTGGTAAGCCCGTACCGGAGTTGTGTCGCGAATTGGGCATCAGCTTAGCGGCATTTTAAATGGCGTCATGATTTCCGGCGCGGCCGTGTTGATGAACAAACTCTCCCTGACCGGCAAACGAGAGTTCTGGGTTGGCTGGGGCATGATTATTACAGGCTGGGCTAATACGATTTTCTACTGGGCAGGAAACTTCTCGCAAAATAGAGGTTTATCTGTGGCAGAAACACCTTTTGGTGCTGGTGACTTCTGGGGAGCGCTAGCATTTTTGGGCGGTGGTGCTGGCATGGTGTTTACCATGCTTGCAGTATGCGTTATGGCCCTGGCAGCCTTTGAACACGCCAAACGCTAGGATTTTTGTTCCGAAAGTACGTCTGCTGGTCGTACACCAAGCATGGCACTGATGTTGAAATTCAATTGGGCGACAATGTTGGGGAAGAGCTTGGGATCCTTTTGCATGCGGTCATAATCAAATCGCAGTGCAGACACCACGGAAGTCGCGGTGACATCTGCGGTTCGTTCCTTTACTCGGCAATTCGACCTTTGTACAGCATTCCAGCGGCACTGTCAGAGTGCGCCGACAGACGTGGTCCGTCAGTCTGGCATACTGTGACTCAACCTCGCCGACGATGATGACTCGACTATGCCCGAGCCCATGACGAACCCGCCTGCTGAAGACACCGCTGTGCTCGAGGCAGGTCGCAACTGCTGGTGCATCGAGACCAGTGAGCGTACTGCGGTCATAGTCGAGACCGCTGATTACTTTGCCGCGTTTGCCGAAGCTTGCGAAAACGCCCGTGAACAAATTCTGATCCTCGGCTGGGACTTTGACCGCCATGAAGATCTCTTTCACGACGACAAGCCCCGCAAGCTGCCCACGCGGATCGGTGCTTTCCTGGCGGTGCTTACCAAACGCCGCCCGGAGCTCAAGATCTACCTGCTGTCGTGGGATTTCAACATGATCTATGCCGTCGAGCGCGAATTGTTTCCGGCTCTACGATTACGCCTGCAGGCACCGAAGCGGTTTCATTTCCGGCTCGACGGGCATCACCCCAGTGGTGCATCACACCACCAGAAAGTGGTCGTCGTAGACGATGTGATTGCCTTTTCCGGTGGCATCGACCTCAGTCGCTGGCGCTGGGACACGTGCGAGCATAAAGCCGAAGACTCTCGGCGGGTGGACTCTAACGGTAAACCCTATCCACCGTTTCACGACATGATGTTTCTGGTCGAGGGGCCGGCCGCCCAGCGTCTCGGTAACCTCGCCCGCGAGCGCTGGTTGCGTGCGCATGGCTGGCAGATTCCCCAGCCGGGCGGCCGCAAGAACTCACCGTGGCCGGCCAGCGTCAGCGGGGGTATCCGCAATAAGCCGATGGCGATTGCGCGCACCGTGGCGAGCTACGAGGGGCAGCCGGCTATCCACGAGGTCAAGCAGCTCTACCTCGATGCAGTGCAGAGCGCAAGGGACTTCATTTATATCGAGAATCAGTACTTTACGTCGCAGGCCCTCGGCACCGCGATTTGTAAAAGGCTCGCAGAGGAAAACGGACCGGATGTGGTCATTGTACTGCCGGAGAAAACCGGCGGCTGGCTGGAACAGATGACCATGGATGTGCTGCGCGGGCGCGTGGTGAAGCAAATGCAGGAGGCCGACCGCCATCATCGCTTACGGGTCTTCTTCCCTTTCCAGCCCGGACTTGGCGAAAACTGCATCAGCGTGCATGCCAAGCTGCTGATCGTCGACGACCGCTTCCTGCGCATAGGTTCTTCCAACACCAGTAATCGGTCGATGGGACTGGATACCGAGTGTGATCTGGCGATGGAGGCTGGGGATGAGGAGACGCAGAACTTTATACGCGACCTGCGTCTGCACCTACTCTGCGAGCACCTGGACGTCAGCACTGAGACACTCACACGCGCCGAATCCGAGCATGAGCGGCTCGGTCTGACTATTGACTCACTGCTCACCGACCAGCGCAGTCTGCGCACCCTTAATTGCTCTGTACCGGAAGAAATCGACGATATGGTCCCCGATGACAAGTTGGTCGATCCGACTGAACCCTACAGCAGTGATTTTCTGCGCCGTGAATATGTGCCGGAAGAAGGCAAGAGTCACGGCCGCCAACGAGGGAAGATGCTGATCGCTGTCGTGCTTGCCTTGCTGGCGCTAGCGGCAGCCTGGCGCTTCACCCCGCTGGGTGACTATCTCTCACCCGAACTCATGAGTGCCTTTGTGGAGGGCCTTGACTCGGAGTGGGCGAGAGCGGCAGTGACCATTGGCGGGGTTGCTGTTCTGAGCCTGTTCATGGTGCCGCTGACGGCGCTGGCCGTAGTCGCTGGCATTGTATTCGGTACCTGGCAGTCTTTTCTGTACGTGGTGCTCGGCTCAATGCTGAGCGCGATCGCCGGTTTCTTGATTGGCGAGTTTATCGGCAAGGACACGATCGAAAAATTCAGTAGTCAATCCAAATTACGCGATATCAGCAAGCGCGTTGCCCAGCGTGGCGTGATCGCCGTGGCTATCCTGCGTCTGGTGCCTGTCGCGCCCTTTACCGTGTTCAACCTGATTGCCGGAGCATCACATCTCGGCTTTCGTCAATACACCATTGGCACCCTGCTGGGCCTGACACCTGGCATCGGTATGGTAACCTTGTTCTCCGGCTCGCTCTGGCAGGTCGTGACCAATCCGGACCCGACCAATGTGGTGATCACCGCGGTCGCCGCCCTTGCCGTTATCGCGTTCGGGTTCGCGACCAAAAAATGGCTGCAGTGAGCCGGGGCAAATACTGACGAGCAGATGCGGATAGCCACTTACAACATTCACGATTGCATTGGTCGTGACGGAAAACACAACCCCGAACGCATTATCGGGGTCTTTGCGGAGCTTGAGGCCGATCTGATCGCCGTTCAGGAAGTGATCCTCGATCACGACGGCGAGTTGGTCACGCGACTGGAGCAGGAAACCGGGATGTTTGCGGTCGACGGCACCTTGTTTGACCGCGGCATCGGACGCTACGGCAACCTCATTCTCGTCAAGCAAGCGCTAAGTCGCTCAACCATCCATGATTTATCGGTACCGGGTCGTGAGCGACGGGGTTGTGTGGAAATCACCCTCGACGGCGGCCCCATTCCGGAGTTGACCGTCTTTGCCACACACCTGGGCCTGCGACGCGGGGAACGACGGCGTCAGGTCGCCGAGTTGACCACCATGACGCAGGGCGTTGACGCCCCCATGGTGATGCTTGGTGACTTCAATTGCTGGCACACCTGGCCGGTTCTCAAACCCCTAACACAACTGGGCTTTCATCAGTGTTCGGTGCGCAGTTTTCCCGCCTGGCCAAGGCCGGTCGTTGCACTCGACCGCATCCTCGTCAGCACCGTGATCGGTATTGAATGCTGCTGGACCCATCGTACCGCCCTGTCACGGGCGGCGTCAGACCATCTGCCAGTGATCGCAGAAATACATGCTGCTCAGAAGTGAATCAGCCACCGGTCGCTGAGCCAGTAAAAGCTGTGCGCCGGCACCCACAAACCGTCATCGCTGATCTCCTGTGTGTGACTATGACAGATATCCTCAAAATGAGTTTGTCCGGGCTTGTAGTAATAGTCGAAGGAACACAATGACACGGTTTGCGGCTTGGAGTCGAAATTACCCACCACCAGCACGGCTTGCCCGCCAGATATCGGACAGGTACGGCCATTCGCGAAAATATGCGGATTGCCGGTATCGATGAGTTCGCGGTTGTTGAAATCAGAAAGCGTTGGCGTGAACGTAATACAACAACGAAATACCAGCAAAACCGCCGGGCCGCACGATTACGACGATTCCGGGACTCTTGATTTCATCTGCCTATACCGGCTTCGGGGGTTTCCCAGACCTTCACGGTTTTTCAGCCGGTCAAATCCCTCGGCATCACCGGCGACTCCAGTCACCATGCATCAAATGCCAGAGGCTGACTTTGCTCCAAGCGGAAGCTCGACATGGCCGCTCCGGGACAACTTTGTTCAGGATGTGGTGTTATAAGACGGTTTTCTGTGCATAACAGGCTGCTGGTCGATGAGTATTTACCTGGATACAGGCTGTTCCTGGAAAGAGCTGAAACTGCGTCTTTAGCCTCTACGGTATATTGAAGTTGTTCTTTGGCAAGTGATGGAAACCGAAGGATTATAAGTGAATCACTATGCCCCCATTTTTGTTTATTAACACCACCATTGATTAAATCAGTAAGCCCACTAGTATCACCATAGCAGCTACTGCTGTGCAAATCGTACGAATCGTATTCAGCCAGGTCCATTTAACCAGATAGAGCTGCCAGATATCACTGGCACGTGGGTCATTGGCATTCATCTCAGCCAGCTGATTGTTCAGTGGCACATTTCCCATGCCTGTCACCAGGAATGTGCCGACGACATATAACAAGCCGCCGATCAGGAAATAGGGTGAGGCAGGCACCCCCCATGCCCAGATAGAGATAATAACAAGCATCAGTGAGATTGCCGTCGTTCCTATGAATACAGTCAGGAATGTGGGGTTGATCACGACGATGTTGATCGATTGCATGGCCGCTATACCCTCAGATGAGGGCAGGCGTGCCAGTGCTTTCATGATAAAGCTGGAGAAGGCAAAGAAGATACCTGCTACTAATAAAGAACCGATCAGTGCAAGGATAGCTGTTATCTCGCTCAGGTTATTCATGCTGCATCCTCCTGTTCATCTGTATTCCAGACACCTCGTGCGGCAATGCGTTTTGCATACTCACGGAAGTCCACGGGTTTTCGGCCCAGTGCCCGCTCGACACCATCACAGATGTTTGCATTACGGCCGTCCAGTACGGTTTCGAACAGATAGTTCAGCAACTATGCGATGTTTTCAGGTGTGCCGGAGTCGCTGATGGCCTGGTTGAAGTCGTCTCTGGGTAACGGTGTAAACTGGACATCACGTCCTGTTGCTTCAGAGATCTCGCGTGCAGCATCGCTGAAGGTCAGCAGGCGCGGACCGGTGACTTCATAGATTTCATAGGCGTGACCTTCTTCTGTCAGTGCGGCGACAGCGACGTCGGCGATATCGTTTATGTCGATGAACGGCTCAGGTGTGTCAGAGGCAGGAAGGGTGATTGCGCCGCCCAGTACCATGCTGAGGAATTCACCTTCGGAGAAGTTCTGCATGAACCAGCTGGCGCGCACGATGGTCCATTTGGTATCCGTGGCCTGCACAATCTGCTCACAGGCCTGGGCCTCTTCTTCACCACGGCCGGACAGCAATACCATGCGCTCTACACCCCGTGATTCGGCAAGATCGACGAAACGGCGGATCGAATCCGTGGCACCCGGTATGGCAAGGTCTGGTGCATAGCTGATGTAGACGGCGGTGACTCCCTCGAGAGCAGCCTCCCAGTTACTCGGATCGTTCCAGTCGAATGAGGGTGTCGCTGAGCGGGATGCGATACGTGTCTCGATGCCGCGCGCCTGCAGGCGCTCTGCGACGCGGCGTCCGGTTTTGCCGGTTCCGCCGAGTACCAGAGTGATGCCTTCTGATTTTTGCCCAGTGTGTGTTTTGTGTGTCATGTGTTTTCTCCTGTTGATGGTGCTTGGTTAATTGACCGGGACGATGTCGAGTTGCTGGAGCATGCTCAACTGGTCGAGCAGTTCCCATTCCTCGATGATCTGGCCAGCGTCGAACCGGCTGCGCAGCATGCCATTGATATTGACCGGTTTGCCGGTTGCCGGAATGCCCATGAACTCGGTCTGGTGCGTGCCGGTCAGGGTGAATAACAGTACGACCTTGTCATCTGTGCTGATCAGCTCATCGATTCGTACATTCAGGTCGGGGAAGGCCGTGTGAAAGGTGGTGAATAACGCCTTCAGTGCCTGTCTGCCGTGCAGTTCTTGCTCTGGGGTGCGGTACACATAGTCGGGATGAACGATTTCATCGATAACCTCGAGACACTTGCTGTTGATGACCTCGTCGACGAAGCGACGCATGATGTTCCCGTTCGCACTGGTACTGGTTTTCACATTCGCGCGTAACATTTCATAAGCCTCCGTAATGTCTGTTTCGATCCTCTTGGATTGGCCTTCCAGGTCTGTCTGATTGATCTGTCTGGCTTATGGATAACAGTACGAAACAAGTCCTGAAGGCACCATTTGCGGAATGCTCAGATTCATACGCAATCGTCTATAATGGGCCGCATGGATACTTTGGGCGGCTTACTGGACGCACCACGGGCACGCGGCGCTTTCGCGCTGCGTGCTGTCATGTCTTCACCCTGGTGTCTGAGAGACCTCGCCGATTCGCCGCTCACCCTTATCGCCGGCGTCACGGGTATCTTCTGGTTGGTGCCGGACAGCGGTGAGCCGTTTCAGATCGGGCCGGGTGACATTGCCGTGATACGCACGCCCGAGCACTACAACCTCGCCGACCTCCCGGATACCTCGCCGCGAATGATCATCCACCCCGGGCAGAATTGCTGTGACCCGGAGGGGAACTCCTTGCACGATGAGCTGATGCATGACGTCAGAACCTGGGGTAACGATGCCAAGGGCTCAACCCTGTTCCTTGTCGGCGCCTATGAACATCTCAGCGATATCAGCGATCGCCTGTTACGTGCGTTGCCACCGGTGCTCTCACTGTCACATGACGATTGGGAATCACCGCTGGCGGGCCTCCTGTGTGATGAGGTCATCAAAGACGAGCCGGGGCAGGCGGCCGTGCTGGATCGCCTGTTGGATCTGCTGGTAACAGCGGTATTGAAAGCCTGGTTTGCGCAACAGGATTCGAACCGCCCCGAGTGGTGGCGCTATCAGGGCGACCGCATCGTCGAACGCGCGTTGCGCATCATGCATGATGATCCTGCACGATCCTGGACGCTGGAGACTCTCGCTTCGGAAGCTGGCGCATCTCGCGCGTCATTGGCACGACGCTTTCAGGATCTGGTAGGTGAGGCCCCCATGACATTTCTGAAGAACTGGCGCATGGCACTGGCCGCAGACCTGTTGAGCCAGCCGGATGAGTCAGTGAGTACCGTGGCAGAGAAGGTCGGTTATGCGACACCTTATGCGTTTAGCGCTGCGTTCAAACGTGTTCGCGGCATGAGCCCGCAGGAACATCGTAAAGCGATGCGTGCACCTGCCTGATCAAGTCTCATCCTTGATGTTTAGCAAGCGATAAATATCCGAGAAAAGGGGACGTATTTATTTTCACGGCCACGACGAGGTGGGCAATATCACCAGCGTTGCCAACGCTACCACCGGTGAAGCCGTCAGCTACCGTTGAAGCTTCAAGAACTTTCCGCTGAGCGACAGACTGTATCTAAACACATATTCAATACCCGACTGGTGAAAAGCGTTTCGAACGACGGCCAGGCGAAGCTATGCCGCATGGCCTTTTACCATGGTTTCTTCAGAATCCGTCAGTTCAGCAACGGCTTGCTCCAGAGCCATTTTTCTGTCTGAGATAAATCGCTCATGGGGGAGATGGTCGAGCGCGCCCAGTTTTCGTAGTCGTTCCAGTGGTTGAGCTTGGTTGCTGATGATGTAGATGGTTTTACCTGAGTCTTCCATGTTGTTGATCACTTCTTCCAAAGCCAATGAAGCGGATACCCCAAGGTGGGTGATTTCCCTGAGGTCCAGCAGTAGAGCCTGAAAGTCACCAGCATCAGCCAGTTTTTGCATGATCAGACGGGAGGACCCGAAGATCATGGCGCCGCGCATGTGTAGCAGCAGCACGCGCTTGTTGCCCGATGCCAGTAGGTCTTTTTCGTCGTGGGACAGCTCAATGGTGCCGGCCTCGGGATCGGTGATTGCATTGACGTCGTCGGCCTGGAGTCGGGAGAGCTTGTTGATGGTCATGACATTGGCGACGAAAAGGCCAATACCCACCGCAACGATGAGATCGACAAATACTGTCAGACCAATGACGCCGTAGGTGATCAGCGCGCCTTTGGCAGACAGCCTGTGCGCCCGTTTCAGAAATCGCCAGTCGATAATGTCCAGCCCGACCTTAAGCGCGATGCCCGCCAACACCGCTAAAGGAATGACCGCCGTCAACCGGGTCGCCCAAAGCACAATCACGATCAGCAGTCCGGCACGGAGCAGGCTGGAGAAGGCCGATTGCGCGCCGGCCTGAATATTGACCACAGTCCCCATGGTGGCGCCGGCGCCGGGCAATCCACCCACCAGACCGGAGGCCATGTTACCCAAGCCCTGGCCGATCAGTTCCTTGTCGGAGTCATGTTGCTTGCCGGTCATACTGTCGGCGATTACCGAGGTCAACAGGGCATCGATGCAACCCAACATCCCGAGAGCGATCGCGTCAATCAGCATGATGCGCCATTGTTCCATACTGAATACAGGCATTTGCAAGGACGGCAGACCTGTTGGAATTTCACCTATGCGTCGCAGGTCCGCCTGGCCCAGCAGCCAGATTGACACCAGTGTGCCGATGACCAGCGCAATGAGTTGCGCTGGAACTAACTGTTTAATTTTCGCTGGCACCAAAAACAGGATGGCGACGGTAAGGACAGCCAGCGCCGCCTCGGCCGGCTGGATTTGTTGCAGTAAGCTTGGCAGAGCGTTGAGGGTGCCGAGAACCCCACCGGGCGGCGAGGCATGGCCAAGAAAAGGCGCCAGCTGCAGAATCACCAGAATGACGCCGATGCCCGTCATGAAACCCGAGATTACTGAATAGGGCATCAGCGTTACGTACTTCCCCAGTTTCAGACTGCCGAACAGAATTTGCAGGGCACCCGCCATGATGACCACGGTGAAGGCCATGGCTTTGCCGTTTTCCGGATCGGCGGCGATCAGGGTGGATAACACGGCGGTGAAAACCACCGTCATCGGCCCGGTGGGCTCGGAAATCAGGGTTGATGAGCCACCGAACAATGACGCAAACAGACCGACAAAAATAGCGCCGTAAATACCAGCTTCCGCGCCTGCTCCGGAGGCCACGCCAAAAGCCAGCGCCATGGGCAGGGCAATGACTGTAGCGGTGACGCCGCCGAACAAATCACCTCTCAGGTTACGGAGATGAAACTCGTTGAAGATTTTCATTCGGATACCTCTGGTCTGTTCTGTGCGCGTGAGGTCGTACTGGCAGACTCGTTGCGCATTGTTTTGTGCGGCAAATTATCGAGGTATGGGTGCAGAAAAACTTATTGATTTTGGGAATGCTGCGTATAGCCGTGCGTCTATGAGAGCGGGTTCAGTCATTGATAAACGAGATGGGTTGGGTGAGGTACTCGATGGGCGAAGGCTGCAGCCGGGCACCTGTCATTTGGCCTTCAATATCAGAGAATGCGGAGGCGCTAAATCTTCAGGTCAGGCCAGGTTTGTACCATTCGCTCGCGGATTTTGCTTTCGTACTCAATGGCGAACTGGAGGAAGGTTTGCGCCACGGTAGAGAGTTCCTTGTCTTTGGGATGTACCAGATACCACTGTCGCCAGATGGGGAAGCCCTCGACGTCGAGAATGGCAACCGGTCCGTCGCTGCCTTCCAGCGCCAGTGTGTGCAGGGAGAGCACTGACAGGCCAAGTCCGCCCACTACGGCGTGCTTGATGGCTTCGTTGCTGCCGAGTTCCATGCGGATTTTGGGACGGCGCCCAATACCGTCGAAGGCGCGCAGAGTTGCATCGCGAATGCCGGAACCCGGTTCGCGGATGATCAGGGGTTCACGGGCAATGGTTTCCAGCGGAATATTTTTTTGCCCCACCAGAGGGTGGTGACGCGGCGCCATCACGACCAGAGGGTTCGGCGCAAACGGATAGGAAAAGACTTCCAGTTCCTGCGTCGGTGCCTGACCGACGATGTAGAGGTCGTCTTCATTGGCTTGCATCCGTTCGATGACGCGGTCTCGATTAGTGACTTTCAGGGCGAGATCGATGCCGGGGTATATCTGGCCGAATTCACCCAGCATCTCGGGCGCCAGATACTTTGCGGTGGTGATCACCGCCATTTGCAGTCGACCCCGCTTGAGGCCTTTGAGGTCGGCAAGATTGCTTTCCAGCTCCGACAGGGCTTTAAATACCTGGCGACAAGCGTGGTAGACCAGGGTGCCTGCTTCGGTGGATTCGACGTTGCGTCCCACATGTTCGAACAGGGGCACGCCGACCACATCGGTGAGCTTTTTTATTTGCGTGGAAACCGTGGGTTGCGTGAGAAACAGCTCTTCGGTTGCTCGCGTAAAGCTGCCCAGGCGATAGATGGCTTCGAATACCTGAAGCTGTCGGAAGGTGGCGCGACGAAGCAGAAAGTCAGACATGATTGAGGAGGGGGTGTAGCTGTCGTTAAAAGTGTTTTGCATCGTTGGGGCGCACTGAGGGTGTATTCGTAGAATACAGGCTGCTGGCGTTATCGGGTACTTTCTCCTGAGCGATGCGCATACATTGTTGGATGGATTCGATTTTTTGAGTCAGTTCTGCTCTCGGTGGCACCGAAAAGTCCGTCACAAAGGTGGTCAGTAGTAATGCCAGAATATGCACGTGGAATCCTCGACTATCGAATAGGCTTTTTCGCTGCAGCCGGTTTTTACAGCCAGCGCAGTCGCCTTGAGTGTCTGAAAGCGGGCACGATGCTCCGCCGTATTCTGCTGGATTCTGGGCATTCCCAAGCCTAAAGAATAATTAATTATATCAACCGGTCCGATAGACAATTGTCTATCAATCAGTCCTCACTGATCTGGTTCTCAAAGTTTTCACCCCAGGTACAGGCGCCTTCCTGGAGCAGGAAATCGAGGAAACGTTTGGCGGTGTTGCTGTGTTTTTTCCCCTTCAGATAGACCGCGTGCCATTGGCGCATCAGGGGAAAGTGTTCGACGTCGAGCTCAACCAGCAAGCCGGCCCGCTTTTCCAGCGCCAGGTTGTGCCGTGACAGCACTGAAATCCCCAGACCTGCCATTACCGCCTGCTTGATCGCCTCGCCACTGCCGAGTTCCATATAGGTTTTTGCCTCCAGTCCGTGTTCAGCAAACAGCTTTTTCCGGGCGTCGCGAGTACCGGAACCGGGTTCGCGAGAAATAAAACGTTCTACCGCGATTCTCTCCAAGGGAATGTTCTTACGGTTCGCCAGCGGATGAGCCGGCGGCGCAACCACCACCAACGGATTATCGAGGAAGTACTCCACTTCCAGGTCCATGTTCTCGGGAATGGTCCCCATGATGACCAGATCGTCGAGGTTCTCTTCCAGTCGTTGGACGACCTTGGACTGGTTGGTGATGGTCAAACGCGGTTCCACTTCCGGGTAGTCACGCAGAAAGGCTCCCATCAGATGTGGCATGAAATATTTTGCGGTGGTGATGGCCGCGACACGCAAGGGACCGCGTACACCTTCCGCCATACCCGTCATGTCTTCGTTGAGTACCCGCAGGCGCTCCAGCACATCCTTGGTTGCCGCGAACAGCTCTTTTCCGGGTGCCGTGAGAAACAGTCGCTTACCGACTTTTTCAATCAACGGCATGCCGACGCTTTCTTCCAAGCGTTTGATTTGTATCGAGACAGCCGGTTGGGTCAGGTGCAGCTCATCAGCTGCGCGGGTGTAGGACAGATGTTGTCCAACGCTGTTGAACAGTCTGAGTTGATGCAAGGTTATGTGTCGGAGGTTCATGGATTAACCGGAGTAAATACTAAACATATATATAAATTCTAGTTAATGATGATGATGAAAACAATTAACTTAAGTTGATGCGCGATTTCTCCTAGAGTCTGCTCCATCTGGCAAGCAGAGCCAGAACTCCATTTCCGACAGCGATTTCTGTAAGGAGAAAATTGATGGCAAAGAAATACGAAGCCGGGGTTAAGGAATACCGGCAAACCTATTGGCAGCCGGACTATGTTCCGCTGGATACAGATTTACTGGCCTGCTTCAAGATCACCCCGCAACCTGGTATTGACCGCGAAGAAGCTGCCGCTGCAGTAGCCGCAGAATCCTCCACCGGCACCTGGACCACG
>JAGRHW010000520.1 GCA_020444765.1 Gammaproteobacteria bacterium
ATGCAACATTTAAGACCCTATAATAAGTCAAGAATAAAAAAACGTTTATTTTTTTAATTTATCGAAATCGGAGAAAATCATGGCTCAACAATTCGCATTCCCGCAAGCAGAAGAGTTCCTCGCCCCTTTCAAGGCGTTCAATGAATTGGCACTGGCCAACGCCGAGAAGCTGGTTGCTCTGCAAAGCAAAAATTTTGAAAAATACTCACAACTCGCACTGAGCAACCTTCAGGAAGCCGTGCAAGTAAGCGACCTGGAGCAATCCAAAGCCTATTTCGCCAAACAAGGTGATTTGAGCAAGCAGGTTGCCGAAGACCTGACAGCAGATCTGAAAGAAGTGATTGAACTCGGCCAGGCTTTTACCGCCGATGTACAAAAGCTGATGTCTGAAAACGTCGCCAAGGCGAACAGTTCAGTCAAGCCGGTGGCACCTGTAAAAACTGTCAAGAAAGCAGCCTGATCCTGGCAGCCTTTCCTTAAAACGCCCCGTGTTCGTTCGGGGCGTTTTTCCTGACCATTCCATGACCTGCCCTTGCCGGCTCCGGTCGCTGTTCTATTCATCCGTAACCACCAGATCAATCCCAAGACTTTCCAGCAGGGATACCGCTTCCGGCAGACTGAATTTCGCGCCTTCAATACGGTTGTTGAAGACATCGATCGCATAGGCTTCGGCATAAGAAAAATCCGCACCGCTTAAATCCGCGTGGTGAAAAACGCTGCGGAACAATTCAGTATGACTGAAATCCGCATGACGGCAATCCGTTTCGGAAAAATCCACCGCGTGCGCCTTGCAACCGGTCATTCGCATCTGGCCGAGAAACAAACCGAAGAACGTCGAATCGCTCAGGTTCGAATTACTGAAGTTTACCGGACTGGATAACTTGATCTGCGGCCAGGCAGCGCGCGTCCAGTCGATACCGATCAGTTTGCAGTCTTCAAACTCGGTGTCGAAAAACGACGTGCCGTCAAATTTCACCAGGCTCAGATTGCATTCATCGATTCTGCAATCGTTGAACTTGCAGCCGTCAAATGTCGCTTCATTGAAATTGCAGGCCACAAAGGTGCAATCGTAGAATTTTCTCGACGCGAGCTTTTCCCCGGCAAAATCGAGCCGTTTGAAAACCTGGCCTGAAAACTCATCGGTGGATCCTAATTTTTGCATACACTCCTCTGGTGTCTTTAACGATCAAGGCCAAAAAACACCTTTCCGGCGTGAATTATTTACAACACCGCCGATCGGCAGTATGCCATTATTTACCGATAGAAACTCAATCCAGGCAATTTATCGGGAGGACCCCATGAAACAAGCCTTACCGCGTCTGTTGACTTTTTTTCTGGTCACATTGGGCTGTGCTTTTTCATCCGTAGCGCTGAGCATGAACCTTGCCGTTTCGCCGTTTGAAGGCAGCGTTTTGTACCAAAGCTATGAAGCCAGGTTCGAACTCGTGCCGCTGTTGACCGAGCCTCTGGACGCCAAAAAAAATCCATCCCTTATCGAGGTCGAAGGTGCTGTAACAAGCCATATCTACAAGCGGCCCGACAATGTGTCCTCCTACGAGGTCTATCGGAGTTATCTCAAAACGCTCGAGGACAGCGGTTTTGAGCTCTTACTGGGCTGCCGGGAGCAGGAATGCAATGCAAAGCGGAATGTCGCCAACACCTACAGACAGTCGAGCCCGTTGTTCAAAACCCGCGCTTACAAAATCATCCAGAAACAAAGTGGCACGGACATCTATTTGACAAGCTATGCCAACCACTATATCTCGGCAAAAAAAGCAGCCGATGGCAAAACCCATTATGTCATGGTCATCGTCAGCGATAAGGAAAACCTGTATTCAGTGGACACACTGGAAGTTGCCGGACTTGAAGAAGGAACGGTCAGTATTTCCACGAAAATGCTCACCGACAAGATCGCCAGTGAAGGCAAGGTGGTCTTGAGCGGGATTTTCTTCGATACCGGCAAAGACACGATTACCGCGGCATCCGCGCCGGCGCTGGAAACCATCGCCCAATACCTGAAGGAAAACCCCTCCGAGGCGTTTTATGTTGTCGGCCATACCGACGATACCGGTCAGCTGGACGGCAATATTGCGCTGTCAGGCAAAAGAGCCAGAGCGGTTATTGAGTCTCTGAAGACGTTTGGCGTCGATACAGGCCGCTTGTCCGGTCACGGTGTCGGCCCCTTCTCTCCGGCCGCCAGTAATGCGTCCGAAAACGGCCGGGACGATAACCGCCGCGTCGAACTGGTTTTGCGACTGAAATAATCTGTCGCAAATCATCAAAAGGATAACTTACGATACTGCAAGCACGGCAAAAAGAATAAATATAGCTGCATGCATCAAGCGATTTAATTT
>JAGRHW010000521.1 GCA_020444765.1 Gammaproteobacteria bacterium
GGCCTTCGGCTGGCACAGGAAACAGCCGCTCGAAGGGGTTGGAAGTAAAGATCATGAAGGACATGAAGCCGACGCTGATCAGGCCCATGACGCTGATGACGCGCGCCAGCACCACCGGCGGGATGCTTTTGCTGAAAATCGTTACCGCTGCGCCCCAGCTCGACAGAATAAAGGCCCACAGCAAGAGGGAGCCTTCATGTGCGCCCCAGACCGCCGAGATCCGGTAGATAAGGGGCAGCTGGGTGTTTGAGTTGCTCGCCACATAGCGTACCGAGAAGTCGTTGCTGATAAAAGCGTAGGTCAGGCAGGCAAAGGAAACAGCCATAAACAGCCATTGGGCTCGCGCGACCGGTTTTGCGAGATCAATCCAGCGATTACCGCCAAGGCTTGCGCCGAGCAGAGGTAAAGAACCCTGAACGCCGGACAGAACCAGTCCGATGATCAGCGCGAAATGTCCAAGTTCAGGTATCATTGCTGGCCCGTGTATCCGGCTTCCTCGGAAGCTTTGAGTGAGGCAGCCACTTCCGGCGGCATATAGTTTTCGTCGTGCTTGGCGAGTACTTCTTCGGCGATGAAATCACCTTTGTCGTCGAGTTGACCACGGGTGATGATGCCCTGACCCTCGCGGAACAGATCCGGCAGTATGCCGGTGTAATGGACGGTGACGGTCTCCTGGTAATCAGTGACATCGAACTGGACGGTCAGACTGCCTTCATCGCGCCTGATACTGCCGTCAACCACCATGCCGCCCATCCGAAAGTCGTGGTTCGTTGGCGCATCGCCCGCCTTGACCCGCACCGGTTCGTAGTAAAGATTCATGTTTTCCTGAAAAGCCCAGAGCATAAAGGTGGCGGCGATCCCGATACCGCCGACCAACAGCATGATCAGATAAAGTCGGCGTTTGCGTGCAGGTGTCATGGTTGTTCTCCATTTACATCATGGTGGTTGCCGGCATGATAGTCGCCGGCTTTTTTCAGGGCGGCCCGATGCATCATTACAGGTAATATAATGTTCCAGATCAGAATTAAAAGTCCGAGCCCTATCGAGGGCCAGACGTACATGGCATAACCGCCCATGTGCAGAAATTCACTCATTGTCTTGTGCCGTTACCAGATGCTTGACCCATCCTGACGGGTATTCTCTTTCGATCAATTCGGCCCTGACTCTCAAAAACAGCGCCAGTACGTAAAAAACCTGGAATGCCAGTCCCATCAGTATCAACGGTATCAGCATATCGATATGTATCGACGGTGCATCCATTTTGCTGACGCTGGCGCCCTGATGCAGCGTGTTCCACCAGACTACCGAATAATGGATGATCGGGATATTCACCACGCCCACCAGCGTCAGTATGGCAACCGCTCTTGCGGCTGTGCGTTTCTCTTCGAAGGCGTTGTACAGTGCAAGAATGCCGAGGTACAGAAACAGCAGAATCAGCTCCGAGGTCAGTCGGGCATCCCAAACCCACCAGGTGCCCCACATCGGCTTGCCCCAGAGGCTGCCGGTAACCAGCGCAAGAAAGGTAAAGCTGGCACCGATCGGTGCGCTGGTGATCAACACCACATCGGCGAGCTTCATGCGCCAGATCAGGGAAATCGCACCACATACGGCCATCACCACGTAGATGAACATCGACATCCAGGCTCCGGGTACATGGACATACATAATCCGAAAAGATTCCCCTTGCTGGTAATCGGTCGGTGCGGTGACCAGGCCCATATACAGGCCGGGAATAAACAGCAGCAGAAACAGGCCGGTCAACCAGGGCAGCAGTTTGCCGGAAATCCGGTAAAACCAGACCGGCGAGCCGAAACGGTGGAACCAGCGCATGAAGATATTCATTATTGTGACACACTCATTTTCAGGGCCGCGGCGATGGCGATCGGAGCCAGAGTCAGGCTTAAAGCCAGGAGTGCCGCAAGAATATAGATTTGACCTGTCACGGGCAATCCCGCTGCAGCGGTATCAACCGCCCCGGCGCCGAATATCAGTACCGGGATATAAAGCGGTATTACCAGCAAGGCAAGCAGCATTCCACTGTGCTTCAAGCCCACCGTCAGCGCGACGCCGATAGCGCCGATAAAGCTGAAAACCGGCGTACCCAACAAAAGTGTAATCATCAGCGCCGGCATAGCGTTACCTGGCAGGTTGAGGCTGGCTGCCAGGACCGGCGACAACAGCAGCAGGGGAATCGCGCTCATGACCCAGTGGGCAAAAACCCGCGCGATCACCAGAATGGCCAGCGGTTGGGCGCTGAGTACCAGTTGTTCCAGCGTGCCATCCTGGTAGTCGCTACGAAACAGGCTGTCGAGTGACAAGAGGGCCGATAGCAACGCGGCGACCCACA
>JAGRHW010000522.1 GCA_020444765.1 Gammaproteobacteria bacterium
CCTCGTTCTCGACTGCACGACTGTAGACTGAGCCTCAAGGCAAACTGCCTGAAAAACCCGCGGCTGATTACCGCGGGTTTTTTTATGCACGTCTGTTTTTTCAGGAGTAAGCCTGTCCATCAAGGGACAAGCTTGAATTTTATGAAAAGGCTGGCAACGACCAACGGCGCTGCCAGACGTTGCGCCAGGCGTTTCTGGAAGACTTCCGGCAAGGCTTGATAAGCGAGTGGCCGGGTCGCTCTTGCGGTTGTTTGCTTGTCTCAGTCTCATGCCGCCTGGCCTGGTTCGTTATGCCTGGCGCGATTGTCGACGGAGTGAGGCGCGATCATTTATCGGTTCCAGGGTAGGACTATACATCCAGAGGGCGATGATATTCGCTTTTGGCCGGTCAGCGATCTCTGGTCCCGGGTTTGTCGACAGTTCTGATATAGAGGGGCATCAGCTAAAACCGGTTTAGCTACGGGATTTGCTCACGCTATTTCAAACGCTGGAGCTTTGTCAGAGAAGGGTTTTGCCTCAGCGTGCCGAATGACCGGGCAGGATACAGGCATAAAAAAAGCGGCGAAAAGACGCCGCTTGCAGTGTTTGTCCTGACTTTTTGGTCAGGAAGTATCGACTCAGCTAGCCAGCAGCAGGCCCTGCAGATTCGACAGCCTCTGGCTGGCTGACTGGAGGATTTCCTTGGGTGAATTCAGGTCGATGCCGACTTGCTGCAAACGCCTTGAAATCAGCAGGTTTGCTGCGCTCGGAATCGAGCTGGAGTCGTGATCCGGAAATTCACTCTGAATAATCAGCAGTGCGGCTGTTACCAGATCGCTGTACTCGATATCGCCGGTCTGGTTTCGGTACCAGTTACGGGCGGTATCGGTCGTTTCGACGAACTCCGGTGAGAATCCCCAGGTGCCGAGCAGCCAGCTGCCGACGATTTCACGCAGGTTTTCAACCGTCTCGTTAAGCTGCTTGGCCGAGGTGAAATGCTCCGGATGCTTGTCGGCATAGCCGATCACCAGCAGTTCGCCAAGATCGGATGTGACACCGGCAAGCAGCGCCATATCGGGTTTCAGATACGAAACCTTGTAGGCCAGAACCTGAGTAATACCGGCCGTCAGCATGACGCGTCGGGAATATTTTTTCAGATGATCCGCGATGACCGGGTTTTTGCTTTGCAGCGCGTTTTTGATCGGCAGAGAGATGGCCATTTTGACGGTCGCATCCACACCCAGCCGGGTAATTGCGCCGCGAATCGTCTGCACCGGATCAGCATTGGCGCCGTCGGCCCGTGAGGCGGCCAGGATGACATGTGCGGTCAGGCCTGGGTCGGACTGAATGATATTCGCCAGATCCGGGATATCCATCGCCTTGGTTTTCACGGCCATCATGATTTTCTGAGCGGTTTCCTTGAAGCTGCTCAGTGAGACGGCATTGGCCTGCATATCGCGCAGAATGTCGTCAAAGATAATGTTGTCGGCTTCGCTGACCTGGCGCTCGATAACCCGGGTAGCAGCCTTTTCCTGTTCTTTCAGCAGAATTTCCATCTGCTCGCGGCCAAATCGGATCAGTTTTGCGAAAGCACGGGTCCGGATGACCTGGTTCGGGCCTTGATCGATGGTCAACGGCTGGTTCGACTCCTTGCTGCCAGCGTTGATGGTGCTTATCTCGTTCTTGCCGTTATAGAGTGTCACGCTGCCTTCCACAACATAGACCAGGCCGCGAAATACGGTATCCAGCTTTAACTGATCATTACGTTGCAGGTGCATCACGCTGGCGGATTTACACAGCGAACGGAGGTTTATTTCATTCAGATCGCTGATGGGGTGCAGTTGTTTGGCAATCTGCATGATTTCAGCGCTATCTGATGAATCCTGTTTTAAAGCTGCATTGGAGTCGGAGTTATAAGCCATGGTTACCCTGATTCATTTTTGTGATTGCGAATGGCTGTAAGCCGTTTTTTACGGTCGCTATCAGGGGTTTCGGCAAACGCCCGGAGAAATTAAGCGTTTTTGTGAATTACGGCTGATTATCGAGAGGGCGGCCCGAGCTATCCATTTTGCGCAGGGCTTTGGGGATCGCAAAAGCGACGGTTTCGATAATTCCGGAGGTTTCCTTCAATATGGCGTCACCGGAGGCTCCGGACTTGAGGCGTTCGATGACCTCGCTGACCAGGATTTCGGGCGCCGAGGCACCGGCGGTCACGCCGATCCGGGTTTTGCCCGCCAGCCAGGAATCGGCGATATCCCCGGCGCGGGTGATCAGGTGTGACTCGACACCGGCCCGGATGCCCAACTCCTGAAGCCGGTTGGAATTCGAGCTGTTGGGCGCGCCGACAACCAGTAGCAACTCGACCT
>JAGRHW010000523.1 GCA_020444765.1 Gammaproteobacteria bacterium
ACAAACCACAGACCGAGCATATAGCAGGCCAGCGGGATGGCGACGGCGAGGTCGCCGGTCTGTATGGTGACATGCGCATGTCCCGTGAGTACCTCCACCAGGACGGCAAAACCTGCGCCCACCGCGGCACCCGCGGCATATACGAAGACGTGGCCGTAGCCCCATTGCAGCGCGTGGCGCAGTTCGCTGGTCTGGAGATGCTCTTCACGGGAGAAATACAGCCACCACATGGCGAAGGTGATGACCAGTGCAGACAGTGCGACATGCACCAGGCGGACATCGAAGCTGTCGCCCCAGGCTGATTCCAGCGCCAGTACGGCGGATAGCAGTATCTCACCCAGTACGATGATGGTGAGCAGTCCGTAGCGCTCGATGATGTGATGGCGGTGCCACGGCGTCTGTGACACCTTCTCCGCAAGCGCCGGCACGGCCAGCTCGATAAGAAATCCCAGCAGCACGAGCGGAACGAAGATCATCGTCCCGGCGGATACCAGGCTGAACAGTCCAATCCAGTAGACCTGCGCCAGCACGATGCCGACCGCGTAGCGCAGTGCAGTCAGTCGTCTGGCTGCATCGTGTTTTGCCGCACGGAGCCACAGTGGGACAAGTCCCAGTCGCATCACCGCATACCCGGCCACGACGAGTCCGATGTCGAGCGATTCGAAGAACCGTGGTATACCGGCAGCGATCAACAAGGCGCCGCCCATCATGACCATGGTCAGTACGCGGTACAGTGCATCGTCGTTGTCGTAGGCCGAGGCGAACCAGGTGAAGTTCATCCACGCCCACCAGATTGCAAAGAAGGTCATCAGATAGCGCGGCAGTCCTTCCAGAATGTGCGCCTCGGCAACGGCATGGTGCAGGGAGGTCGCCGCCGCTGCGATCGCGATGACACTGACGAGATCAAACAGCAGTTCCAGTGACGTTGCCGCTCTGTGCGCTTCATCCGGATTCCTCGGCGGCATTGGCCGTATCGCTGCGGGTAGGTTTGCCATGGGTTCCCTCGTTGTCGTTTTGGTACAGTTCAGCGGCGTTACTTCGTGGTGTAGGCGCCATAAATCAGGATCGTCTGCCCGTCATCGATCAGCCGCCGGTGATCAGGAAACGAATCGACGGGGCGATGTCGGCAGTGTCGGTTCTGCTGAAGGACGAAAGCGCCGCTGTGGTCTTGCAACAGGCTACCGCATCTCCTCCTTCAGCGGGATAGAAAAACAAGGTGTCGAGCAGTTCACCAGCGTTCTTCACACCGCCAGCGATCGGGTCGGTCGGTGGCAACAGGCAACGAGAGGTATCGTATTAAATTGACTTAATCACCAGAAGGGTGTTATTTATCAAGTATTAATTGCAAATAGTGCAATAAATATGATTGATTCTGAACACATCTTTCTCCAGGTCGTGGAAGCCGGCAGTCTCAAGAAAGCCGCCGAACATTTGGGTATGGAGCCTTCATCCATCAGCAGGAAGGTCGCTGCGCTGGAAAACCGTCTCCGGGTGAAACTGCTGCGTCGTTCCACACGCAACACCACGCCAACCGAACTCGGGCAGCGCTACTACGAGGGTTTGCGGCGGATCATCGACGATCAGGTGGCGCTGGAAGAAGAGATCAGCGGTGGCGTGGATCAGCTCAGCGGCAGGTTGCGGATCGCCGCGCCCGTGGATTTCGGCGCGCGGTTTGTCGTGCCGGTGGTGCGGCAAATGCAACAACAGGCACCGGAATTGCGGGTGGAGCTGTTACTGGCCAGTGGTTTTGAAAACCTCCTTGAGAAGAATCTGGATGTGGCTGTGCGTATCGGCGAACTGCCTGACTCCAATCTGATCGGAAAACTACTGGGGCAGGTCGACAGGGTGCTGGTCGCCAGTCCCGGGTACCTGGAATCGAACGGCACACCGCAGACCATCGAAGACCTGAAAAGACATAACTTTATTTTGTATTCATCCGTTCAGGCCAGAAGTGACATCGAGTTCGCCGACGGCGGTCGCTATCCGCATGCACAGATCAGCAGCAATATCACCGTGAACAGCGTGTCCGCCGTGCGCTACCTGGTGCTCCAGGATGCCGGCATTCATCTCGGTCCGAGATGGGCATTCGAAAAAGAATTGCAGAGCGGCCAGGTGATTCAGTTACTCAGTGACCGGCCGCTGAAAAGTTTTCCGGCGCATGCGATTTACCTGGCGAGGTCTTACCTGCCTCTCAAGATCAAAGTTTTTACCCAATTGGTGTCGGAGCGATTGCGTTAACTGCTGCCCGGTGAAGTGGGTCGTTTGCAAGCGATCTGTATCGGGCTTGTAATATAATTTATCAAACGAAATGCAGCCTTGGCTTTTACGGTTCATGAAG
>JAGRHW010000524.1 GCA_020444765.1 Gammaproteobacteria bacterium
GAACAGGTCGATCATTTCCTGCTTGCTGAAAATTTCCTGATCACCGTGTGACCAGCCCAGGCGCACCAGATAGTTGAGCACGGCGTCCGGCAGATAGCCGTCGTCGGCGTATTGCATGACGCCCATCGCACCGTGTCGTTTAGACAGACGCTTGCCGTCGTCACCGAGGATCATCGGCAGATGCGCGTAACGCGGAACCTCGGCGCCCATTGCCTTGAGTATATTGATCTGGCGCGGCGTGTTGTTGATATGATCGTCGCCGCGTATAACGTCGGTAATACGCATATCAAAATCGTCGACCACCACCGAAAGGTTGTAGGTCGGTACACCGTCGGAGCGCATGATGACCAGATCATCGAGTTCGCTGTTTTGCACTTCGATCCGGCCGTAAACCTGATCGTCGAACACCACGCTGCCCTGCAGGGGATTCTTGAAGCGCACGACCGGCTTGATACCGGCCGGCGGCGGATCGGTGCGATCCCGCCAGTAGCCGTTGTAGCGGGGCTTTTGTTTTCTGGCGATCGCCTCTTCGCGCATGGCCTCGACTTCCTCGGGCGTGCAGTAACAATAATACGCCTTGTCTTCGTCCAGCAGTTTCTGCACGACTTCGCGATAGCGCTCAAAGCGCTCTGACTGGTAGAACGGTCCTTCGTCGTAATCGAGCCCCAACCAGTCCATGCCGTCGAGAATCGCCTGCACGGATTCCTGCGTCGAACGCTCGCGGTCGGTATCCTCGATGCGCAGGACAAACTGCCCTCCGTGATGTCTGGCATAAAGCCAGCTGAACAAGGCGGTGCGCGCGCCGCCAATATGCAGATAGCCGGTCGGGCTTGGTGCGAATCTTGTACGAACGGTCATGAAAAAAGTCCTTGGGTCGGGCATGCTGCCGGGCAGCGGGCGATATTAACAAATCGGGCGCAAAGTTGCTTGTGAATCGGGCTATAATAGCAGGCCGCCGCCTGTGTTATGCGGTCAGCCCTGCGGACCCGCCATTCCGTTAAGGGCTGCCGATCGGACCGGACAATCCTGCATTCGATTCGTCGTCTGTTAATCATAGAACCTGGACGTGCACTTAGACCACGGTATGTCAGCTATAGAAATTCAACATCCGCCCATCGTCGAGCCGGAACCCGACAGCATGAAAGACGCCACGCCACTTGCCTGGGTCTCAAGCGCCCTGACCCATGTCGGCTATGTCCGCGCCGGTAATGAGGACGCCTTTCTGGACGCGCGCGAAGAAGGCCTGTGGGTGGTGGCTGACGGTATGGGCGGGCACAGCCGTGGGGATCAGGCAAGCCGGGCGGTGGTCAACAGCCTGGTCAGCTTCAAGCGCTCGCACGATCTCACACAGAATATCGAAAACCTCGAAAGCCGCCTGCTCGCCGCCAATCGCGCCTGCCGGGCGATGGTGCGCGGCAAAGTGATCGGCAGCACCGTTGCCGCCCTGTTCGCCTTTGATCCGTTCTGTTTTTTTCTGTGGGCCGGAGACAGCCGGATTTACCGCCTGCGCGACGGTCAGCTCAAGCAGATGACCGAAGACCACAGCCTCGTTCAGGAGATGTGCGCGCTCGGAGAGCTGACTCCCGAAGAGGCCGAGCACCACCCTTCATCGAATATCATCACCCGCGCGGTCGGCGTTCACGACCGTCTGCGGATCGAAATGCAATACACCACTGTTCATCCCGGCGATCGCTATCTGCTTTGCAGCGATGGCCTCTACAAGGATATGGAAAAGGACGAAATACACCGTTTGCTGGCGGCGGGTTCCGCTGATCATGCGGTCAATGCGCTGGTGGAGCTGGCGCTGGAACGTGGCGGTACCGATAACGTCACCGCCATCGTGGCTCAGGCGGAATATGTCTGACAGAAGGTCAGTCGCCGCGCTTTTGTGCGCGGCGGTAAGCTGAAGTTTTAAGAGCCCGGCCCCGACGCTGAGATCGGGGCCGTAAACGACTACCCTTTGGCAAAGGTCAAACCGTCCCCCGCCTTGTCGACCTTGATGGTATCGCCATCGACAAACTGTCCGGCCAGCAGTTGCTGAGCCAGCGGGTTTTCCAGTTGCTGCTGGATCGAGCGTTTGAGCGGCCGCGCGCCGTAGACCGGATCGAAGCCGGCTTCACCGAGGTAATCGAGCGCGGCGTCCGTGACATCCAGACCGATATTGCGGTCCTCCAGCCGATCCGCCAGGTACTGGAGTTGTATCCTGGCGATCGCGCGGATATGTTCTCTGGCCAGCGGATGGAATACCACCACATCATCGACACGGTTGATGAACTCCGGACGAAAATGCTGGGAAACGATGTCCATCACCGCCGCCTTCATCTGCTCGTAATTCT
>JAGRHW010000525.1 GCA_020444765.1 Gammaproteobacteria bacterium
ATCTGCCGGAAACTGATATTACCGCACAGAAACCGTTCAACGGCAATCTCGTTGGCCGCGTTGAGAATTGCACCGGCCGTACCGCCAGAACGCATCGCCTCAAAGGCCAGCCGCAGGCAGGGAAAACGCTCGAGATCGGGCTTTTCGAAATCAAGACGTGCGACCTCAAACAGATCCAGGGGTTCCACACCGGCATCGATTCGCTGCGGCCAGGCCAGCGCATGTGCTATCGGCGTCCGCATGTCGGGATTGCCCATTTGCGCCAGCACCGAGCCGTCCCGGTAACTGACCATCGAGTGGATAACGCTTTGTGGATGCACGACGACCTCGACCCGGTCGATCGGGACATCGAACAGATAACAGGCTTCGATAACTTCCAGCCCCTTGTTCATCAGGGTTGCCGAATCGACCGAAATCTTGCGGCCCATTTGCCAGTTCGGATGAGCGACGGCCTGCGCCGGCGTGACGTCTTTCAGCGCATCCTGCGTCCAGCCGCGAAACGGGCCGCCGGAGGCGGTCAGGATAATTTTCTGCACGCCGTCGAGCCTGGTGCCGTCGGCATCCTGCGGCATGCATTGAAACAGGGCGTTGTGTTCGCTATCGACCGGTAACAGAACCGCTCCGCCGGCCTTGACCCTCGACAACAGCAGATCGCCGGTCATCACCAGCGCTTCCTTATTGGCAAGCAGGATTTTTTTTCCGGCATCCACCGCCGCCAGGGTTGGCAGCAAGCCGGCCGCGCCAACGATACCGGCCACCACCGTATCCGTCTCCGGATGCGCGGCGACGTGGCTCAAACCCTCCGTACCACTCAGCACTTCGGTATGCAGACCGGCTTTTTTGAGTCCTTCGCGCAGCTCCCCGGCAGCATCGTGATTTTTCATCACCGCAAAACGCGGTTGCACACGCAGGCATTGCTGAAGCATTTTTTCGCTGTTGCGATGCGCGGTCAGCGCCAATACGTCATAGTGCGCGCTGTTGCGCAGAAGCACGTCCAGCGTACTGTCACCGATCGAACCGGTGGAGCCAAGGACGGTAACGGTGGTCTTACGCGCCGTCATTCAGAAACCCCTTCGCCACGATCTGTCATATCCAGAGCAGCACGAAAGCGAACAGCGGCAAAGCAGCGAAAGCGCTGTCCAGTCGATCCAGGATGCCACCGTGTCCCGGCAACAAGGTGCCGCTGTCTTTCATGCCGGCCATGCGCTTGCCGCGACTTTCAAACAGATCACCGACCACCGAGATGCCGCCTGCGATAATGGTCGCCAGCAACAGTGTGAAGGCGCGCGGCGTCGAGTCGTCCCGCAGCAGCAAGGCGAGCAGGCACAACACGATCGCGGCAACCACCCCGCCGAGCACACCCTCAATGGTCTTGCCGGGGCTGATCAAGGGTGCGAGTTTGTTCTTGCCCCAGCGTTTGCCGGTAAAATAGGCGCCTATATCCATCGCCCAGACCACCGCCAGTGCGTACAGCAACAACCAGGGCGACATACTGTCGCGCAGGTATTGCGCGGACATCAGTGCCGGCACAACCGTCAGCGGGCCGGCCAACAGATAAAACCCCGAGAAGCCACTGGCCGAGCGGTTTTCCACCGGCTGCAGATAAAGCATCAGGCACACGACCAGCCACCAGATCATCGCAAACAACAGCAGGAAACGCAGACTGCCGGGATCGGCGAACAGCATCTGCAGGACGAGTATCAACAACATGTTGCCGCTGACATAGGCATAACGTCGCGGGTCGTCCCTGAGACCGCCGATCGCCGCCCACTCCCAGGCACAAAGCCCGGCGATCACGATTAAAAACGCCGCAAACAAGGTCTTGCCGAAACCGAACAGTGCGACAAGAAAAATCACCGCCAGGACGATTGCTGTGATGACCCGTTGCTTAAGCATCCTTTTTTTCCACCTGTTCGCCGGTCTTGCCGAAGCGGCGTTGACGTCCGGCGTAAAATTCCAGCGCAAGATCCAGCTCGTGATCGGAAAAGTCCGGCCACAGCGTATCGGTGAAATACAACTCCGTGTAGGCCAGATGCCAAAGCAGATAATTACTGACGCGCTTTTCGCCGCCGGTGCGGATAAACAGATCCGGGTCGCGCAGATCGCTCAGTGAAACAGCCTGCGCGAACCGCTCGATGGAAATATCCTCAGGCTTGAGCTCACCCTGCTGTACCTGCACAGCCAGCTTGCGGGCGGCGTTGACAATATCCCAGCGACCGCCGTAATTGACTGCGATCGACAACTCCAGCCCGCTGTTGTTGGCGGTTTTCTGCTCCGACAGATTCATCTGTGTCTGCAACTTGGCGGAGAATGCGCTGCGCTCACCGATAAA
>JAGRHW010000526.1 GCA_020444765.1 Gammaproteobacteria bacterium
CTACTCCTTCTTCTCAAACAGACGGCGGAATACCCGGTAAATGTCGGATGCCGAGGTGATCTGCTCCATGGCGAACAGTCCCTCGTTCTCGCGTTCGAGCCGTGAGTATTCCATCCACAGGTTCTGGATGGGCCCGCGTGAGATTTCCACATAGGCGAAATACTGCACCAGTGGCAGGATCTTGGTGTCGACGATATGTTTGGCGACGGATGAGTCGCCTTCCCAGTTGTCGCCGTCCGAGGCCTGGGCGATGTAGATGTTCCAGTCGGTCGGGTTGTAGCGCTGCTCGATAATTTCCGAAGTAAGCTTCAGAGCGCTGGAAACAATCGTACCGCCGGTCTCGCGTGAATAGAAAAATTCCTCTTCATCGACTTCCTTGGCCTGCGTATGGTGGCGCACAAAGACCACGTCGATACGTTTGTAATTGCGCTTCAGGAACAGATACAGCAGCAGGAAAAACCGCTTGGCGATATTCTTGATGTCCTGTGTCATGGAGCCGGATACGTCCATGATGCAAAACATCACCGCCTTGGTGCTCGGGTTCGGCACCTTGATGAAATTGTTGAATTTGAGGTCGAACTCGTCGAGAAACGGCATGCGGTGGATGCGTATCTTGAGACGGCGAATCTCCTCTTCGAGTTCGGCAATCCGCGCGGTATGGAGTTCCTTGTCCGGCGCTTCGTTCAGCGCTTCGATTTCCCTGTGCAGTTCCCTGACCCGGCGCCGTTCCTTGCCGGACAGTGCGATGCGTCTGGCATGCGCCGCGCGCAGCGATCTGACGATATTGAGTTTTTCCGGCGAACCGGCTTTGGTATAGCCGCCACGCCGGTAGGTGAATTCGCTGCTGTCCCGGAGCTGCTTTTTTACCATGTTCGGCAATTCGAGATCGGAGAACATGAAGTCGAGAAACTCTTCCTGGTCAATCTGGAAAGTAAACTCGTCTTCGCCTTCACCCTGATCGCTGGCCTTGCCTTTGCCGGACCCGCCACCGCCACCGCCGCCTTCCGGGCGCTTGAACTGGTCGCCCTCGACAAACTCTTTGTTGCCGGGATAAACCCGTTTACGCACGCCGCCCTGACCGTGGTGAAAGGCCGGCTCGGAAATATCCTTGCTCGGTATGCTGATGCTTTCACCCCGTTCAAGGTCGGTAATGCTGCGGCTGTTCACCGCATCATCGACCGCGCGCTTGATATGTTGCCGGTAGCGCCGCAGAAAACGCTGTCGGTTGACAGTGCTTTTTTTCTTCGCGTTCTGGCGGCGGTCAATGATGTAACTCATAGTCTATCGTCTCTGACCGGCGTTTATTCCGGTCTGGTCTTACTGTGATTTGCGAACCCTGATATACCATTCTGACAGAAGGCGTACCTGCTTTTCGGTATAGCCGCGCTCGATCATGCGCTTGACGAATTCGCTGTGTTTTTTCTGATCCTCGCTGGATGCCTTCGGATTGAAGGAGATCACCGGCAACAGATCTTCGGTGTTGGCGAACATCTTGTTTTCGATGACCCGGCGCATCTTCTCGTAGCTGTTCCAGGCGGGATTCTTTCCGTCGTTGCTGGCCCGCGCGCGCAAGACGAAGTTGACCACTTCGTGGCGGAAGTCCTTCGGATTGCTGATGCCGGCCGGCTTTTCGATTTTTTCGAGTTCCTCATTGATGGTTTGCCGGTCGAAGATATCGCCGGTTTCCGGATCGCGGTATTCCTGATCCTGAATCCAGAAGTCCGCATAGGTAACGTAGCGGTCGAAAATATTCTGGCCGTATTCTGAATAGGATTCGAGATAAGCGGTCTGGATTTCCTTGCCGAGAAAATCGATATATTTCGGCACGATGTATTCCTTCAGGTGACCGAGCAGGCGGTCATGGACTTCGGCCGGAAACTGCTGTTGCTCGATTTGCTGTTCCAGCACATACATCAGATGCACCGGATTGGCGGCGACTTCGGAAGGATCGAAGTTAAAGACCTTGGACAGGATCTTGAAGGCGAAACGTGTGGACAAACCTTCCATGCCCTCGTCGACGCCGGCCGCGTCGCGGTATTCCTGCATCGATTTGGCCTTGGGGTCGGTGTCCTTGAGGTTTTCGCCGTCGTAGATCCGCATCTTTGAATAGATGCTGGAGTTCTCGGGCGTCTTGAGCCGCGACAGCACGGCGAACTGGGCCAGCATATGCAGCGTGTCCGGCGCGCGCGGAGCTTCGCTCAGCGAGCTGTTGTCGAGCAGTTTCTGGTAGATACTGACCTCGTCGGAAACATGCAGGCAGTAGGGCACCTTGACGGTATAGACCCGGTCGATAAAGGCTTCGTTGGTTTT
>JAGRHW010000527.1 GCA_020444765.1 Gammaproteobacteria bacterium
ATTGTCAGCCGCGGTATTCATCTGAGCTGTATCGGTACTGCCTGCAGCGACTGGAGTCGATGACGCCCCCTGAAACAGACGCGAGACTGCGCCGACCATGCTCAGGAGTATTTGCAGCACGATGCCGACCAGCTGCAGCAGCCATGAAAAAAGTTTGCCGATACCGGCAAGTGTCCCCACAAACAACGACTGGCGTACCGGCTCCGGCTGCAGAATACCCGCCTCTTCATCGTGATCGGACATTGGCAGCTCACCATCCCCACCTTCGCCGATCAGCGACTGTCTGGCGCTGACACAACCTAACGGAATAATCAGCAGGGTCAGCAAGGTCGCTACCAGTACGCCGAAAAACAGACTGATCGCCATCCCCTTGAAGATCGGGTCTGAAAGAATGACGACCGCACCACCCATCAGAGCGCCGGCGGTGATCAGGATCGGCCGGGTTCTGGCTTTACAGGAATTAATAATGGCCTCGAGCGGTTCGACGCCGTTGCGGATCTGCTCGCGTGAAAAATCCACCAGCAGAATGGAGTTACGGACGATGATACCCGCCAGGGCGATAAAACCGATCATCGAGGTGGCGGTAAACTCGGCGCCAAACAACCAGTGTCCGGGAATGATACCGATCAGGGTCAGCGGTATCGGCGAAATAATAATGGCCGGTACCAGGAAGTTGCCGAACTCCCATACCACAAGCATGTAAATCAGGATGATGGCGGCGCCAAAAGCCATACCCATGTCACGAAAGGTTTCGTAGGTGACCGTCCACTCACCGGTCCATTCAAAACCGGATTTGGTGCCACTCACCGGTGGTCCGAGATACTCGCTTTGCAGCTCGACGCCGTCCGGCGCGACGTAGTCCTTGAGTTTCTCCTCGACCTCCAGCATGCCGTAAATCGGCGATGCCAGACGGCCCTGGACTTCCGCTGTAACAAACTCCAGCGGCCGCAGATCCTTGTGATAGATCACGTAGTCCATGGTGTCTTTTTCAAACTCGCCCAGTTCGGCCAGCGGGATGCTGAAGCCCTTGCTGCTCATAATCGGCAGGTTACCGATTTGTGAAAAATTGGCCCTGTTTTCAAGCGGCATCTGCAGAACGATAAAGGTCGGCTCCGACACATTACCTTCCTTGACGTCGCCGATCACGAATTCACCGAGTGCCATCTCCAGATTACGGTTGATGATGTCGACGGAAACCCCTTGACGGACGGCTTTCTCCGTATCGACAACGAACCGCCAGATCTCATAGGGTTGCTGGATCAGGTTATCGACATCAGTCAAAACGTCGGTCGAGGCGAAAATCTGGGTCAGATCATCGGCAACCGTGCGCCGGGTTTCGGCATCCGGTCCATAAACTTCCGCCACCACGGACTGCAGTACCGGCGGACCGGGCGGCATTTCAACAACCTCTATATTGGCGTTTTCCCGACTGGCGATAGGTTGCAACAAGGCACGGGCCTGCACGGCCAGATCGTGACTGGACAGTTTGCGTTCGGATTTATGCGTCAACTGAACCTGTATATCGGCCTGCCAGGGGCGATCACGCAGATAGGAGTGGCGGACCAGACCGTTGAAGTTGAAAGGCGACGCCGTACCGACATAAGACTGCAAGGCCGTCACTTGCTCGATTTTCTGCAATTCGCTGGTCAGCAGCTTGACCACATTGGCGGTGACCGGCAAGGCGGTACCTTCCGGCATATTGATTTGCACGTTGAATTCGGGCTTGTTGTCCAGCGGAAGCATCTTGGCCGTAACACTGGTGGTGTAGAAAAGCGCGCAGCAGAGAAAGAACACCACGATGATTGACAGCAAAAACATCCAGCCCTTGAAGGGGCTGTCTATCAGCGGCAGTAACAAGCGGCGATACAGACGGTCCATCCCTTCGTTGAAACGATGCTCCTTCTTCTCGGCTTTTTGCAGATAGGCCATGGTCGGCCGCAGGCGCATCACCAGCCACGGGGTGAAAATGAACGCCGCAAACAGCGAAAACAACATCGCCACCGAACCAAGCGCAGGAATCGGCGCCATATACGGTCCCATCATGCCGCTGACAAATCCCATCGGCAGCAAGGCGGCGATAACGGTAAAGGTTGCCAGAATTGTCGGGTTACCGACTTCCCGTACCGCATCGATCGAGGTTTCGGTATCCATCTCGCCTCTGATCAGCCAGCGCCGGTAGATATTCTCTACCACCACGATCGCATCATCGACCAGTATGCCGATGGAGAAGATCAGGGCGAACAGGCTCACCCGGTCGATGGTGAAGTCCATCAGCCA
>JAGRHW010000528.1 GCA_020444765.1 Gammaproteobacteria bacterium
CCAAGGGCGTGATGCTGACGCACGGTAATGCCGTGGCGACCGGCGCGGCGATCGCCGGCGGGCTCGACCTCGGGCCGCAGGATACCTACCAGAGTCCGTTTCCTTTGTTCACCTCATCGGGTTTTCACTTCAATCTGATGTCGGCATGGTGGGCCGGTGCGACCATGGTGGTCGAGCCGGAGGTCGATCTGGAAGCGACCTTGCTGCGCATGACCCGCGAACGTACGACGGTTTTCTGCGCGGTGCCGGCGGTTTATATCTTTATGCTCGACACCTTTGATCCCGCGAGCCACGACCTCAGCGCGATGCGGGTATTCGATTACGGTGGCGCACCGATGGCGCGTGAGGTGATTCGTCGCCTGGCCGAAGTTTTTCCGCATGTCGAGCTGCGCCAGACCTACGGCCTGACCGAGGCCGGGCCGTCCGGAACATTTCTGCCGGGCCGCGATGTGCTGCGCAAGCTGGGCTCGCTGGGCACCTCGATGCCGATGTGCGACGTGCGGGTCATGCGTGCCGACGGCAGCGAGACCGATCCGGGCGAGATGGGCGAGATCGTGATGCGCGGCCCGGCAGTCAGCCAGGGTTATTACAAACGCCCCGACGCCACGGCCGAAACCTTCCGCGATGGCTGGCTCTGGACCGGCGATCTGGCCCAGCGCGATGCCGACGGGTATTTGTTTTACATGGATCGCAGCAAGGATGTGATTATCCGCGGCGGTTACAACATTACCTCGATGGAGATCGAAAACGCGATCTTCGAGCACCCCGGCGTCAAGGAAGTTGCTGTCGTCTCGGTGCCGCATGAAAAACTGGGCGAGGATGTCTGCGCCTTTGTCGTGGTGCAGGCGGGCGAACCGCCGGTGCAGGAGGATCTTATAACGTTCGTTGCGGCGCGGCTTGCCGATTACAAGGTGCCGCGGCGCTGGGTGTTCGTGCCGGAATTGCCGCGCAATCCGACGGGCAAGGTTCTCAAGAACCGCTTACGGGAAAAAGCGCGGCAAGACGTTCTTTAAAACAATTAATACGCTAAATGAGTGGAGGAAACAATGGTTCAGATCAGCAGACGTAATATGATCCGTATGATGGGCGCGGGCGTGGCCGCCGGTGCCTTCGGTGTGCCGTTTTATGCGCGCGCACAATCGGCGCCTTACAAGATGGGCTTTGTTTCCGCGCTCAGCGGACCGGCCGAGTCACTGGGTCGGCCGATGCTGTTCGGCGCCGAGCTGGCGGTCGCCGAAATCAATGCGGCGGGCGGTATCAATGGCCGCAAAGTCGAGCTGTTGGTGCGTGACACCAAGGCCAAGCCGGATGCCGGCACGGTCGCGGCGCGCGAACTGATCGGCGAAGGCTGCAACATGCTGCTTGGCACGGTGTCGAGCGCGGTGGCGCTGGCGATCAACGGTATTCTGGAGCAGGAAAACGCCCTGCTGATAACCGCGGCCGCGCACTCGCTGCGCCTCACGCATGAGGATTTCACCCGCCACTATTTCCGGATCACCGACAACCCCTATATGCGTCAGCGCGCGCAGGCCAAACTGATGGCGGAGTTGCATCCTGAAGTCACCGCCTGGGGTGGTCTGGTGCCGGACCACGAGTACGGCCGCACGACCTGGGAAAGTTACAAGCATGGCCTTGAAACCTTTTATCCCGAGATCGCCAAGACCGAGCCGTCGATCTCCAAGCCGATACTCTGCCAGTACGGCGGCAGCGATTACCGCAACTACATCGCCTCGGCGATGCGCGATCCGGCGGTAGGCTTTTTCAATTCGCTTTACGGCGGCGATGCGATCAGCATGTTCCAGCAGGCCAAGCCCTATGGTTTCTTCCAGAAGAAAGCGCCGATCGTCGACTCGGCCAATGAGTTCCTGGCCGCGCGCGCGATGAAGGCCGAGATGCCCGAGATGTGGGTCGGCTCGCACTGGTACTTCGGGGCATTTACCGACAATGAAATCAGCGAACGGCTCTATCAAAAATACAACGCCGCGACCGGCACCAAATTCCCCGACGGTTTCGTCTCCGAAGGTCATGCGGCGGTGATGGCTTATGCCGGTGCGCTGGCCAAGGCGCCGGAGGGCAGCACCGAAACATTGATTCCGGCGCTCGAAGGTCTGACCTTTGAGACCGCAACCGGCAAGCGCACCATCCGCGCCGAGGATCATCAGGCGATCAAACCGGTCATCATGTACCGGGTGCGCGGCAGCAAGTCGGGCGAAGGGATCGAAGTCGTGGACCATCGCGTGATCGACGGCGCCGAAACCATCGAGCCGCCGACA
>JAGRHW010000529.1 GCA_020444765.1 Gammaproteobacteria bacterium
TGAAGTTCGATTTTGTTAATTTGCCAAAACCACTTGATTCCCGGCCTAAGCAATCGGGGAATACCATTTCCCTGACTAGAGCCTTTGCGGGTGAAGTTTCCCCCGGTTAGGGTGCTTGTCCCCGGCACATATGTCCTGCCCGTCATTCCCGCGCAGGCGGGAATCCAGCTGCGGACGTTCGGGCGAGGTCAATCTTGATTATTTGGCGAAAACGACTGGATCCCCGACTAAAGCATTCGGGGATGATGATTTCTCCGGTATATCCGTTCCATTGGGGCGGTTCTTAACGAGGTCAATTTTGCCAGGGAATCCTTTACCATCACGGATTAACGGGGATGTAAATTCCGTTGTGTTCCAGGTGCGCTGCTTATTTCCGACGTCAGACGTCCAAAGAAATTTTCTCAGATGAGTGAAACCACAAAAAGAAGTTCGAGCGCTGGTAGCCCCAAAGAGGTATTCCTGGCATTTTTGAAACTTGGCCTGACGTCGTTTGGTGGCCCTATTGCGCACCTGGGGTATTTCAGAACGGAGTTTGTTGAGCGCCGGGGTTGGCTGAGTGACAACCAGTTCGGTCAGCTGCTGGCCATTTGCCAATTTCTACCTGGTCCGGCCAGCAGCCAACTGGGGTTTTGTATCGGCTTGCTGCGTTCAGGCTGGGCGGGTGCGCTCGCGTCGTTTTTGGCTTTTACGCTGCCTTCAGCGCTGTTACTAATCGCGTTCGCGGCCAGTTTGCCTATGCTGTCTGGTCATGTCGGCGCGGCGGCGATTCATGGCTTAAAGCTTGTGGCCTGTGCGGTGGTTGCTGATGCTGTTCTGGGTATGTCCAGGAAGCTTTGCCCGGATGCTACAAGACAAGCCATCGCTATTCTGGCGCTGGCGGCTTTGCTCATTGTTTCTTCGGCTGCCGTTCAGCTACTCGTCGTCGTGTCGGCGGGCATGGCTGGCGCTCTGTTTCTTCGTGATGTTGCTGTCTTTGACAACTCGGGCGACATTCAGATTTCGTATGGACCACGTGTTGGCGGTTTTCTCATTCTGCTGTTCGGCGCCTTACTCATAGGTCTGCCGATAGTGGCAAGCGGCGAGCCGGAACTTGTATCGGTGGCAGAGGTGTTTTACCGGGCCGGTGCTTTGGTCTTTGGCGGTGGGCATGTTGTCTTGCCCTTGCTGCAGGATTCAGTCGTTGCGACAGGCTGGGTGACGTCCGATCAGTTTTTAGCCGGTTATGGCGCAGCTCAGGCTATCCCCGGGCCGATGTTTGCGTTCTCGGCTTTCCTGGGTTCGGTATTATCGCAGGGGGAAAACGCCTGGCTTATGGCCGCCACGGCATTGGGGTTTATGTTTCTCCCCGGGTTTTTGCTTGTCGCCGGGGTTTTACCGTTCTGGCGGACCGTGTCGCACAGTCCCGCTGCAGGTCGCGCCATTGCAGGCGTAAACGCGGCCGTCGTCGGGTTGCTGGGCGCTGCACTGTACAACCCGATCTTTACGACAGGGATCAACAGCTCAAGTGACCTGGCGATCACCGTGGTCGCATTCGGGTTGCTTGCGGTTTGGCGGTTGTCGCCGCTGGCCGTGGTGATATGGTGTGTCTCGGCCAGTCTTTTGCGGTTATGGTTTTAGCGGCATTGAGCTTGAAAATATATGACTGAAGATGCCGACAAATTAACTGACTGGGACAGCCTGGACGCGGAGGAGCAAACCAGGATACAGGTGGAATACGGCTATTATCTGGATACGCTGACACCAACCTGTTCGCTGGAAACCAAGATCGAGCGTTTCCGGCGCTGGTTAAAAGCTGAAAAAGGTATCCGCTACCGGTGATTCGCTTCTCTTCCCGTCACGCATAGCGGCGAGCCAGACCCACACACAGAATCACCACGCTGGTCGCCATCAGCATACTGGCGGAGACAGCTTCGTGCAGCAGCAGGCCGGCGAGCGCCAGGCCGAGAAACGGTTGCAGGAGTTGCAGTTGTCCGATGCTGGCGATGCCGCCCAGCGCCAGCCCACGATACCAGAAGACAAAACCGATCAGCATGCTGAAGACGGAAACATAACCGAGCCCAATCCAGGCTGCGGCGCTGATACCTTGCCATGAGTCGGGCAAGGTGAACACGGTCAACAACGCCATTAACGGCAGGGACAACACCAGCGCCCAGGAGATCACCTGCCAGCCGCCGAGTCGGCGCGACAGTTTTGCGCCTTCCGCGTAGCCGAGACCACAGACGATAATCGCAGCAAGCATCAACAGTTCACCCGTCACTGAAGCAGC
>JAGRHW010000052.1 GCA_020444765.1 Gammaproteobacteria bacterium
GAATCTCGGCAATACAGTCGGCAAAATGTCCGGCGCCGCCGTCGCGCAGATCGTCCCGGTCTACCGATGTAACCACTACATACGACAAGCCCATCTTATGAATGGCTTCCGCCAGATTGGCCGGCTCAGCGGCATCCGGCGCCAACGGTTTACCATGCGCGACATCACAGAACGGACAGCGGCGGGTGCAGATATCGCCCAGAATCATAAAGGTCGCGGTTCCGTGCGCGAAACATTCGCCGAGGTTCGGACAGGCCGCTTCCTCGCACACCGAAGACAGCTTCAGATCGCGCATTAATTTTTTGATCTGGGTGACTTTCGGATGCGTGTGGGCCTTGGCGCGAATCCACGACGGCTTACGCAAGACTTCCTCGGTTTTTTTCACTTTCACCGGAATCCGGGCAAGCTTTTCGGCGCCCCGCTTGTGTTGCTCGGAATCCAGACGGGATGGCGCGGTGTGGTTATTCATCGTTATTATTCGTCATATCGTTTTATCAGCAAATGATTCTACGCGCCGGCCGCCGAGTCTGTCCATGTTGCCTTGCGTTTACGCCACGCGTTCAAACAGAAGGCCGGTAAATTGTCGTCATAAGTTTTTGGTACAAACCATCCGCCAGTTGCGCGATATCCGCGCTGATGCCCAGATCACGCGTTTGCGTCACTGCGAGACCCGCGTAACCGCAGGGATTGATCGCCTCATAGACCGACAAGTCCATATCGACATTGAGCGCCAGCCCGTGATAGCTGCAGCCTCTGCTGACCCGCAGCCCGAGCGCGGCTATCTTTTGCCCGTCGACATACACGCCGGGTGCATCCGGCCGGTTTTGCGACACCACGCCGTAATCGGCCAGCAAGGCGATAACGGCATTTTCGATCGCGTTGACCAGGCCCCGCACGCCCAACCCGCAGCGGCGAATGTCACACAGCGTGTAGATGACCAGCTGGCCCGGGCCGTGGTAGGTAATCTGGCCGCCGCGATCGGTTCTGATCACCGGGATCTCGGTCGGCATCAGCAGATGCTCAGGCTTGCCCGCCTGGCCCTGGGTGAAAACCGGCGGATGCTCGACCCGCCAGAATTCATCGGCCGTGTCAGGTCCACGTTCCCGGGTGAATGCCTTCATGGCTTCCCAGACGGGAAGGTACTCGCGACATCCGAGGTCACGGAAGATGGGCGTACTCAAGGCGTCAAAGCACGTATAGCAGCCGTTCGTGGCCGGTCAGCGAGAGATAGATATTATCCAGCTGCTCGCGACTGGTGGCGGTGAAGGTCAAGGTCACCGATTCATATTTGCCCTGACTGGAGGCCCGGCGGCGGGTATCCAGCCGCTCGCCCTGCAAATGCGGTACAACCAGGCCCTCGACCAGCCCGCTGAAATCCTCGCTGGCCAGCCCCATCGCTTTGATGGTGAATTCGCAGGGAAATTCGAACAGCGTTTCCTGATTTTCAGACATTGACTCTACCCCCAAACTGAATATATCGGGCTATTATGGGGGCGAATAGCGGCTATTCAAAATAACGCAGTACCGAATCCTTGACCCAGACCCACCAATTGCCTTCAGCGACATTGGCCAGGGAAACCAGGGTCTCCTCCGCCATCACGTCATTGTCGAGCTTGACCCGCGCCTTGCCGAAAGACTGGCCGAGTCTGGCCGGAGCCTTGATGTAATCCACCAGCTCCAGCTCGGTGGTCAGTTCGTTATCATGGCCTCGGGGAACCGTGATATAGACATCGCGCATCACGCCAAGCGGTATTTGCTCATTGTCACCCATCCAGATACGGACGTTTTTGATCGCCTGCCCGGCGCTGTAGACCTTGTTGGTCTCGTAAAAGCGAAAACCGTAATTCAGCAGACGCTGACTCTGCTCGGTCCGCGCCTTGTCGCTGCTGGTGCCGATCACCACACTGATCAGCCGCATGTCGTTGCGCAGCGCCGAGGCGACCAGACAGAATCCCGCCGATTCGGTATGACCGGTCTTGATACCATCGACCGAATCATCACGCCACAGCAGTTTGTTGCGGTTTTTCTGCGTGATATCGCCGTAGGTAAACTCCTTGACCGCATAGAGTCCGTATTCACCCGGATAATCACCGATCACCGCCTGCGAAAGCCTCGCCATATCGTGCGCGGTCGTGTAGTGCTCCGGATGCGGCAAGCCGGTCGAATTGACGAAATGAGTTCCCGTCATGCCGAGCTTTTGCGCATAGTCGTTCATCATCGAGACAAAGCTGTCCTCGCTGCCGGCGATATGCTCGGCCAGCGCAACCGCCGCGTCGTTACCGGACTGAATGATCAGGCCTTTGACCAGCTCATCGACCGAGACGCGGGTATTGACCTCAACAAACATCCGCGAGCCTTCCATACGCCAGGCTTTTTCACTGATCGTCACCATATCCGTCGGCTTGATCGTTCCCTGCTCCAGTTCCGCCGCAACGACGTAGGCGGTCATCATTTTGGTCAGGCTGGCCGGCTCTACCGACATATCCGGATCGTTTTCAGCGATTATGCGGCCGCTGTTGAAATCCATCAGCACATAGCTTTTGGCGGCCAGTTGCGGCGGTGACGGCAAAGGCGCATTACTGAATCCGGGGACGGCATAGGCAACAACAAACAGGAAGACTAAAAGACGGGTATTAAACTGCATCATGGATTTCAAAAAGTGACTCATTCTCTGTTATGCGGGAAAGACGTGTTATGGATAGTCGGTCAAGCACCGGCTCCCGACGTCATGGCGTGCAATGATAAAACATTTCACTCCGGTGAACCGGAAAGACCGGTTACCGGAGTCTTACAGAATTGTAGGATAAAAATCGTCTTTTTGGCGGCTGCTTACGTTTAATAGCTGAGCAGTTGATAGCTCGTAACGCCGGCGCGATTCAATTCGGCCAGGACGTCGATGACCAGTTCTCTGGAGCGAAGCGGACCGAGTTGTACATGGTACAGGCCCCTGGCCTCTGACGGCAGGATATTGACCGCCGCGGCCGGAATGATCTGCAGGACCCTGGTGCGCATCGATTCGGCGTTGGTCATCTGCGCGAACGCTCCCAGCTGCACATAAATACCATCACCGGGAGCCTGCGCTGTGGCCGGCTCGTCCGGTGTGATGTTTGAGATTGTTGGCGAAGCCGTTGGCTTTACAAGCGGAGCGACCGGCTCGCCGCCCGCCTGGCTTGCTTCGCGTGCCGGATCAATCGCCCGTACCTCCACGGGCGCCGTACCATGCTTGATCATATCCAGCTTGACCGCCGCCGCGTACGACAAATCGATGATGCGGTCGTCGTGAAACGGACCGCGGTCATTGACCTTGGCGATAATCGATTTACCGTTATCGAGATTGGTCACCTCGACAAAGGTCGGAATCGGCAGGGAACGGTGTGCCGCGGTCAGCTGATACATATCGTAGACCTCCCGGCTCGAGGTCAGGCGACCGTGAAATTTGCTGCCGTACCAGGATGCGTTGCCCCGCTCCCGGTAGCCCTTGGCGCTGTCCATCGTCCGGTAGGATTTTCCGAGCACCTCATAAACCTTCGGATTGCCGTAACGGCTTCTCGGCAACTCGCGCGGAACGGGCTCCCTGGCCTCCTCCACCAGATGATGATGACCCGGGCCATCAGCGCCGACCCGGCTGACCGTGGCGGGAGCGGATTCACCGATGTTACGCGCCGGAGCGGCGCAGCCGGCGAGCAAAACCGCAAGCGCCAGTAACAGCAACTGCGGCACCGTCATCCCGCTCAGGCTTTGCCGGCGACAGGTGCGTCCGGTGGACAGACAAAAATCAGGCATCAGCGGCCGCCTTGATTGCTTCGCTCAGCTGATAAACCGCCATGGCGTACAAGGCACTGTGGTTATAACGGGTGATCACATAGAAATTATGATGACCGACCCAGACCTCCTCGCCATCACTGCCCTGCAGACTCAGCACCACCACATCGCCGGCGCTTTTGCCGTTGAGCTTGACACCTTTGGCGGTCAGTGCCTGCTGTCCGACCGAAGGCTTGAGGTCGTCCCTGATCAGCGGCTGCAGCGCATCGCCCGAGATTTTCACCCGCTCCGTAACGGCTTCGCCTTTGATCCATTTGTGCGCCTTGAAATAATTGGCGACACTGCCGATCGCATCAGCCCTGGAGTTGAACAAATCACGTTTGCCATCGCCGTCGAAGTCGACTGCGTATCGCCGGTAGCTGCTGGAAATAAACTGCGCCATGCCCATCGCACCCGCGTAGGAACCCTTGACAGTCAGCGGGTCGAAGCGCTCCTCCCTGGCAAACAACAAAAACTCCGTCAATTCACCGCGAAAAAACGTGCTGCGCGGTGGATAGTCAAATGCAAGCGTGGCAACCGAGGAAAAAACCGGGTGATCGCCGGTAATCCGCCCGTATTTTGTTTCGACACCGATAATCGCGGTAATGATTTCAGCCGGCACACCGTATTGTTTCTCGGCTTTTTCCAGCAAAGCGGCGTTTTGCCGCATAAATTCCACGCCCTGCTCGATTCGATCCTGTTTGAGAAAAATCGGCCGGTAATCTTTCCATTCCAGACGTTTTTCGGCAGGCCGGGCGATTTTTTCCAGCACTGACTGTTGTGGTGAAATCTTCTTGAACAGCCCCTTGAGCTCGGCCTGACCGAGTTTGTGTTCGGCGCTTATTTCAGCGATGTATTTTTCAACCTCGGGATTTTCCAGGTAATTGGCAAAAGCCTGTGACATCGCACTGAGCGACATGGCTGCGAGACAAAGACCTTGAAATGTTTTATTCAGCAAGATTGTACCCGATCAAGTTGTAAGAGCCCGTCCGGACTCCGGGAAAGACAGTCAACCATTTGCCCGCACCGTCGCTGCCGGCAAAGCGGATTTGCAGCAAAAGTATAGAACATTCCTTCAGGATAACAGACGCCGATGCGAGTGCACCGACATCACGATCCCGAAACCGATCATCAGCGTCACCATCGAGGTGCCGCCGTAACTGACCAGCGGCAAGGGTACACCGACCACCGGCAACAAACCTATGACCATGCCGATATTGACCACCAGATAAATCAGAAAGGTCACCACCATCGAACCCGCCAGCAGGCGTCCGTAGGAACCTTGCGAGTCGGTGGCGAGATAAAGGCAGCGAACGATGATAAAGGCGTACAACGCCAGCAAACCGAGCGCGCCGAACAAACCGAATTCTTCACCGAAGACGGCAAAGATGAAATCGGTATGGCGCTCCGGGAGAAAGTCCAGGTGTGACTGCGTGCCGTTGAGCCAGCCCTTGCCGAAAATCCCGCCGCTGCCGACTGCGATCTTCGACTGGATAATATGGTAACCGGCGCCGAGCGGATCGGCTTCTGGATTTAAAAAAGTCATGACCCGCTGACGCTGATAGGCATGCATGAAATTCCACAGAACCGGCGCGGCGATCGCGCAAATCCCCAGCGCGGCGGCGATCAGTTGCCATTGCATACCGGCCAGAAACAATACCGCAAGCCCAGCCCCAGCAACCAGCAGAGCCGTACCAAGATCGGGTTGCTGCATGATCAGCGCGGCCGGTACGGTAACGATCACACCCGCCACCAGCACCCGCTGCAGGGTCGGCGGCAGCGGGTATTCTGAAACAAACCGCGCAACCATCATCGGCACGGCGATTTTCATCAGCTCCGAGGGCTGAAAACGCACTATGCCGAGGTCCAGCCAGCGCTGTGCACCCTTGCCGATATCGCCCACCAGCAAGACCGCCAGCAACATCAGCAGTCCTGTGCCGTAAGCGGCAATCGACCAACTGCGCAGCACCGATGGTGGAATATGCGCCACCACCATCATCACCACAAACGCCAGCAGCAGGCGGACAAGCTGGCGCTGAACCGCCGCCATATCCTGACCGGACGCGCTGTACAGAATCACCAGCCCGAGCGCGGCCAGCGTCAGCAAAGCCAGAAACAGCGGCAGATCCAGCCGCAACAGGCGCGAAACCCAGTCGAGCACGGAAGGCGAGCGGGTTTGCGAATCGAGAATCGACTGGCCATTATCGGACGACATGCAGAGCCTCCTCGCCGCTTGTTTCATCGCGGGTCAAAGCGCCGTCAACAGGCTGCCCGTCATTCTGCAACCAGGCATCCATGACCTGGCGGGCAATTGGCGCCGCGATCGAACCGCCGCCGCCGCCGTTCTCGACGATCACCGCGATCGCTATCCGTGGATCGTCGGCCGGGGCGAAACCGCCGAACAGGGCGTGATCCTGCAGGCGTTTCTCGACCTGCTCTTCGTCATACTCTTCATCCTGGGCAACCGTAAAAACCTGTGCGGTTCCGGTTTTTCCCGCAACCGGATAAGCGGTACCCAGAAACGCGGTACGCGCCGTGCCCCGCGCGCTGCTGGTCACCTTGATCATGCTTTTGATGACGTAGTCCCAGTTGGTCGGATCCTTGACGTCGAGCTGGTGCGGCGAAGCCGGCGCGGCGAGTACGGGTGGCGTGGACGGCTTGTCCTGCACCGCGTAAAGCAGGTGCGGCCTGGCCACCTTGCCGCGGGTCGCGAGTATGCCCATCGCGTGAGCCAGCTGCAAAGGCGTGGCGGTGAAATAGCCCTGGCCGATCCCGGCGATCAGTGTTTCCCCCGGATACCACACCTGCCCGTAATGCTCCTGCTTCCAGGCGCGACTCGGCAGAATACCGCTGCGTTCCGGACGGATATCTATACCGGTCTGGCGACCGAAGCCGAAGCCGTCCAGGTACTCGGTGATCATGTCGATGCCGAGCTTGTTGGCCAGATCATAAAACATCACATCGCAGGACTGCACGACCGCCTTGTCAAGATCCATCCAGCCGTGGCCCTGGGGTTTCCAGTCGCGGTATTTATGCTCATCATGCGGCAGCTGGTAAAAACCCGGACAATAAATTCTCGAAAAACGGTTGAGCGTCCTGGTCTCCAGCGCGGCCAGTGCCAGCATCGGCTTGATTGTCGAGCCCGGTGGATAGGTGCCGGACAGCGCGCGATTAAACAACGGTCGCCGCCAGTCATCCCGCAAGCTGGCGTAATCATCCAAGCTGATTCCGTTGATGAACAGGTTGATATCAAAGGTCGGCTTGCTGACCATCGCGAGGATTTCGCCGGAATGAGGCTCCAGCGCAACGATCGCACCACTGTGCTCGCCAAGCGCATCTTCGGCGATTTTCTGCAAGCCCGCGTCGAGCGTCAGGTAAATACCAGCACCGTCGATCGGAGGCTGTTCCTCAAGCACCCGCAAGACCCGCCCGGCAACATTAACCTCGACCTGCTGGTGACCGACGGTACCGTGCAAAATGGACTCGAACTGCCGTTCGACGCCGATCTTGCCGATATTGCGCGTGGCCCGGTAATTCACCGGATCGAGCGCTGCCAGATCCTTCTCGTCTATCCGCCCGACATAACCGACGGTGTGCCCGGCCAGGCCATTGTTCGGATAATAACGGCGCAGGCTGGCGACTATATCCACGCCGGGGAATTCATGCTGGACCACCGAGAAGCTCGCAACCTCTTCCTCGCTGAGATTGAATTTGAGCGGAACGCCCTGAAAAGGCGGAGCCCGACGCCTGGCCTTGCGAAAACGCGCCACGTCGCGCTCGCTGAAATCCAGATAAGCCGCGAGGTTTTGCAGAGTCTGCTCGATATCGCCGGCATCCTCGGCGGTAATCTCCAGCTGGAAGGAAGGCAGATTATGCGCCATCACGGTTCCGTAGCGATCAAAGATCAAGCCCCGGGCCGGCGCGATGGCGTTCAGATGAACACGATTATTGGTCGATTCGGTAGCGTAGTGCGTATGGTTTTTGACTTGCAGCTGATACAGCTTGCCGATCAGGGTAGCGATCATCAGCAGGCCGACGAAGGCGAAGAAAATCACCCGCCCGCGAAAAAGCCGGGATTCCATATAGGGATCGACAAGCTGATCCCGCCTGCCTCCTTGAAACCATTTCATACTCGATGCATAGCCGGGCACCTGTCACGGCCGGAAAAACCCTGTTAAGGATATCGCGCGCAAGCCGTCCGGTCATGTTCACCATCACCGGCGTCCGGATCAGCACGGACAGACCGCGGGCAATCACGGTCTGCCGTAACACGAATGGTTTACTTGAGCCGCTCGATACTGGCGACGATTTCCTTGCGCGCCGCTTCGGCGTTCGCCCAGCCGTCGACCTTGACCCATTTACCGGCTTCATTGGCCTTGTATTGTTCAAAGAAGTGACTGATCGCGGCCAGCAGTGACGGCGGCAGATCCTCGACTTCCTTGACATCTTTATAGAGCGGTGTGAGTTTGTCGATCGGCACCGCGACCACCTTCGCATCGACGCCGGACTCATCGGTCATGTTGAGCATGCCGACCGGCCGACAGGCGATCACCGAACCGGCCGCCAGCGGTACAGGCGTAACGACCAGCACGTCGAGCGGATCGTCGTCTTCGGACAAGGTATGCGGAACAAAGCCGTAGTTGGCCGGATAATACATCGCGGTACCCATGAAACGATCGACCAGCAGCGCACCGCTGTCTTTGTCGATTTCATATTTTATCGGCCCGCCATGCTGGGGGATCTCGATAATTACATTGATCTGATTCGGCGCGTCTTTGCCCACACTGATTTCTTTTATATTCATTTATATTGTTTCCCGTTGATATTAAAAACCGGGGAACCCGCAGCGGCACCAAGACCAGCACGCCACACGGTAAATTCCCCATCCTGATAAATTTGCTGATTATAGCAGTTTTAAGCGTCTTCAAAGGATTGCGGCAACTGCCAGTCGACAGGCGTCTTGCCGTTTTCACCGAGATAGGCATTGGTTCTGGAAAAATGCCCGCAACCCAGAAATCCGCGATGCGCGGACAACGGTGACGGGTGCGGCGCGCTCAACACCTGGTGTTTTTTACGATCGATAAACTGACCTTTTTTCTGCGCGTAACTGCCCCACAGTAAAAACACCAGATTCTCCCGCTCCTCACTGAGCAGTGAAACCGCCCGGTCGGTAAACTGCTCCCAGCCCCGCCCCTGGTGTGAGGCGGCATGCCCCTGCTCCACCGTCAGCACGCTGTTGAGCAGAAAAACGCCCTGCCGTGCCCAAGGAATCAGACAGCCGTGCGCGGGCCTGACAAACCCCGTGTCAGTTTCCAGTTCCTTGTAGATATTCTGCAGCGACGGCGGTATGGCAACACCCGGCGCCACCGAAAAACACAAGCCGTGCGCCTGTCCCGGACCGTGGTACGGGTCCTGCCCGAGTATCACCACCTTGACCGCATCGAAAGGTGTCAGCTCAAAAGCCCGGAACCAGTGTTTCGAGTGCGGGTAAATATGAATACCGCGTTGCTTGCGCATCACCAGAAAGTCACGCAGGTTGACCATATAGCTTTGCTCGAACTCGCCGGCCAGCCGCTGCTTCCAGCTCGGTTCGAGTTTGATTTGCAGTTTTTTTTCAGACACCCGGACGCTACCTTCCTGACTGGATGCAAAAGTATACCAGCGTCCTTGCAATTAATCCCGGCATGCGGGCTCCGCGAATCAATCGCCGGCGTTCGGCATCTCGCCGATTTATCCGGCGAAAGCCTCCGCAATTATCTACACTTAAACAGATGTGCTGAGCAAACAGCACGCTGGCGGCCTCAGGGACTGACAGACGCCACTGACAAGCCGAACCGTGCTGCTTTAGTTTATTGGCAAACACGGCTATCCTTTGTGATTTTGCTGACCAACATTGCAGGCACTTTGAAACACCGCGTCACTCTCCCCGGCCATCTCAACTCACTGTCAACGTTCGCGGCATTGACAATCGCCTGTGCCGGTCTGATTCCGACCTCGCTGGCAGCCGACCCCCTGTGCCCGGGTTTTGAAACAGGACAAACCCTGACACCCGCCGAACTGGACTCCGATACCATCGATGCTTCCGCCGACATGGTGCGTTCCGAAGACGGTACGGTTCTGCTCAGAGGCTCGTCGGTGATAACTTTCCAGGGTCAGCAAATCCGCGCCGACGATGCCCGCTATGACAGCAATACCGGCGAAGTCCAGGTCGAGGGTGAACTCAGCTACTCGACGCCGGAGTTCAGACTCGACAGCAACGATGCGACCGTCGACCTCAACAGCAACTCATTCCGCTCTGGTAAGTCCACCTATCTGTTGACGCTCGACGGCCGGATCGCCCAGGGCCGCGCAAGCCGTCTGGTGCGGGATGAAAAAACCCGCATCAAACTCTGGGACGCCACCTACTCGGCCTGCCCGCCGGGTGAAGAGGCCTGGAACATCAAGGCCAGCAAGATCCGCCTCGATCCGGAAGAAGGCATAGGCACGGCCAAGAATATCGCGCTTCGCTTCAAAGGCGTGCCGATTCTGTATGCGCCGGTCTTCAGCTTTCCGATCAACAACAAACGCAAAACCGGCTTTCTGGCACCGAGCTTTCGCCAGGCGGAAAACACCGGCTTCGAAATCATGATTCCGTGGTACTGGAATATCTCGCCGAATCTCGACGCCACCCTGACGCCACGCTACATGACGCAATGGGGCACCCAGTTTCAGGGCGAATTCCGCTATAAAAACCGCATCGGCGACTGGAAACTCAACACCGAGTATCTGTATGACAACGATGCCGATATGGCCCGACGCTTCACCCGCTTCCGTCATCAGGGAACGCTGGCCAGCCGCTGGAGCAGCCTGATTGACGCCAGTTTCGTCACCGACAAGGACTACTTCCAGGATTTCGGCGACAGCCTGAACATCGCCAGTATCACTCACCTGGACCGTCGCGGTGAGATTCGTTACCGCGACAATATCAATGATTTTCTGATCCGCATTCAGCGCTACCAGACCGTCGACAGCGAGATCCCCGCAGAAAAACGTCCCTACTTGCGGCTGCCGCAAATCAGCTGGAACGCCACGCTGCCGCGATCGCGCCATGGCTTCAAGGCGGGCATGAGTTCCGAACTGGTATATTTCGACCGCAACGATTCGGTAACCGGCTCGCGCGTCGACCTGCATCCGTCACTGTCGTTGCCCCTCAGCAGCGACTCCTGGTTTCTCACGCCGACCGCCGGGCTGCGCTACACCAATTACCAGCTGCAAAATGTCGAGCTCTCGGAGATCGATGCCGTCACCGATTCGAATATTACCCGCAGCCTGCCCTACGGCTCGATCGATGGCGGGCTGTTTTTTGATCGCCACACCGACAACAAGGGCTCGGTACAGACGCTCGAACCGCGCATGTACTATTTGCGCGTGCCTTACGAAAAGCAATCCGACATCCCGGTGTTCGACAGCGGCGAACTGGATTTCAACTTCTCCCAGCTGTTTCGCGAGAACCGATTCTCGGGCAACGACCGGGTGGCCGACGCCAATCAGCTGACCACCGCGGTCACAACCCGCTTTATCGACGGACCGAGCGGCCGTGAGCAGCTGCGCGCCAGTATCGGCCAGATTGTTTATTTCGATGACCGCCGGGTCTTTCTCGAAGAGGAAAAAACCGAACGACGCAGCAGTTCCGACCTGGTCGGGGAAATCTCCGCGGAACTGAAAAGTAACTGGGTGGTAAAGTCGAACATGCAATATAACCCTTATAATTCGACCACCGTACGCAGCTCCGTACAGTTCAGTTACCAGCCTGCCAGCGACCGGGTGTTCAATATGGCGCATCGGCGTATCCTCGGCAAAACGGAACAAATCGATTTTTCCGCCTTCTGGCCGCTGAACGACAACTGGAAAGCCAGCGGACGCTGGAACTTTTCGCTCGACAGCAGAACCAGCATCGAAACGACACTCGGGCTCGAGTACGAAAGCTGTTGCTGGGCGTTCCGTTTCGCGGCGCGGCGTTATATTTCCGACGACGGTCTGGATCACGAAATTAATTATTTTCTCGAACTCATACTCAAAGGCCTGGCACCTGTCGGCGACAACGTGGGCGCTTTGCTGGAAAGCGGTGTACTCGGTTACTCGGACAACTACAGATGAAAAAACAGATTTTAGTGGCGGCCATACTGTTTGCGACGCTCACGGCTAACAGCCTGTATGCTGAAGACACCCTGATCGACAAGGTCGTGGCGGTCGTCAACGACGACGTCATTCTGCAAAGCGAAGTCGAACGGGAAACACAACTGCTGACACGTCAGGCCAGCGAAGCCGGGCAGCGCCTGCCGGAAGCTGAAATACTCCGCGAAAGAATCCTCGAGCGCCTGATCCAGAACAAGGTGCAAATGCAGCGCGCCGAGAATCTCGGCATTTCCGTCGACGAGGATTCGCTCAACCGCGCGATCAACTCGATTGCCCGCAACAATAACATGGATCTTTCCCGCTTCCGCCAGGCGCTGCGCGAGGAAGGCCTGGACTACCAGGTGTTCCGCCAGAACATCCGCGAGGAAATGACCATCGCCCGACTGCGCAACCGAGAAGTGGAAGCCAATGTAAACGTCTCGGCGCGCGAAATTGACGCTTACCTGAAACGCACCACCGGCCAGGACGCCGCGCAATCCAGCTATAAGCTCCAGCATATTCTGATCGGCGTGCCCGAAGGCGCCAGCAGCGAACAAATCCGTCAGGCCAGCAACAAGATCGAAGCGATCCGCAAATCACTGAGCGACGGCGGCGACTTTGCACAAATAGCCGCCGCCAATTCGGACGGCGCACGTGCGCTCGACGGCGGCGAGATCGGCTGGCGCAGGCCTCAGGAACTTCCGGAGCTTTTCGCCGAAGCCATCATGCAACTCGGCCCCGGCGAGATAAGCCCGCCCTTGCGCAGCCCCAACGGCTTCCATCTGCTCAAGGTCCAGGAGATCAAGGATGACTCGGCGAGCACAGTCACCGAAACCAAGGCCAGACACATCCTGTTAAAGGAAACGGCAACACGCGACAGCGACGCCAGCCGCGCCCTGTTGCAGCAAATCCGCCAGCGCCTGACCGATGGCGAATCTTTTGCCAGTCTGGCACAGGAGTTTTCCGACGACCCGAACAGCGCCTCCCAGGGTGGCGAATTGCCCTGGTACAAACCCGGCGAGATGATTCCGGAATTTGAACAGGTAGCTCAAAGCCTGCCCACCGGTCAGGTCAGCGAACCGTTTCGTTCAAGTTTCGGCTGGCATCTGGTGGAAACACTCGAACGACGTGCGGTCGATCCGAGCCAGAAAAACCAGCGTGCCGAGGCCGAAGCGACGCTCAGAAAAACCCGTGCGGATGAAGAATACGAACTGTGGTTACGCCGTCTGCGCGCCGACGCCTATGTTGAAATCCGCGACGCCGGCTAATGAACAACCCGCACATCCCGCGCATCATTCTGACCTGTGGTGAACCCGCCGGTATCGGCCCCGATCTGGCGGTCGGTCTTGCCCAATCCGTCATCGCTCATGCCCAGGTCGTTGTCGCCGGTTCTGCAAAAGTACTGTCCGAGCGCGCCGGACAGCTGGGTCTGCCTTTGCGTTTGCGGCCGTTCAACACTGCGGACCGCGGCCCGGCAAGTGCCGGCGAATTGATACTGACCGATATCGAAACCGCCAGACCGGTC
>JAGRHW010000530.1 GCA_020444765.1 Gammaproteobacteria bacterium
TCGAACCCGGCATGGGGGAAAATATTCTGATACTGACCTTTGTGGTAGTCGTCATAGGTGGAATCGGTTCGATCAGAGGCGCCTTCGTCGGCGCGCTGCTGGTCGGGCTGGTCGATACCCTGGGACGGGCCTTTTTACCGGATGTATTTCGCCTGTTTATGAATCAGGCGACTGCCGACACCGGCGCGGCCTCGGTCGCGGCGATCGGCATTTATCTGTTGATGGCGCTGGTGCTGATCGTTAGGCCACGCGGCCTGTTTCCGGTCCAATAATGCAATCCCTGTCTATCGATAAACGCAAAGGCTTAGTCGCCGTACTGCTGCTCGGATTTTTGCTGTTGGCCCCGACGCTTGCCGAGCTGACCGGCCACGGCTATCTGATCGGCCTGTTTACCCAGGTAGTCATATACGCAATCGCCGCCGTCAGCCTCGACCTGATCATGGGATACGGTGGCATGGTCAGTTTCGGTCACGCGGCTTTTTTCGGCCTTGGCGCCTATGTCGCCGGTATTTTCGGCAGCCATCATTACGACGGCACCGCTCTGCTCAACTGGCCGGTGGAAATTTTCGCCACCAATAACGGCTGGTTGATATTGCTCGCCAGTCTGCTGATCTGCGGATTGCTGGCCACTGTTATCGGTATGCTGTCGCTCAGAACCAGCGGCGTTTATTTCATCATGATCACCCTGGCGTTTTCGCAAATGCTGTATTTTCTGTTTATTTCGCTCGGCACTTACGGCGGAGAAGACGGGCTTGCATTGATCGAACGCAATCATTTTACAGGCCTGGACAGCAGCGATGAAGTGCAGTTTTATTATCTGTGCCTGGGCATACTGCTGATCTTTTTATTGTTCGTCACGCGGCTGGTCGGCTCCCGCTTCGGTCTGCTGATCCGGGCCTGTAAAACCAACGAACCGCGCATGCGCTCACTCGGTTTCTCCACCTACCGTTACCGCGTTTTATGCTTTGCCATCGCCGGCGCCGGTGCCGGCGTGGCCGGTGCACTGTTCAGTAATCACATCGAATACGTCAGCCCGCAAACCCTGCACTGGACGCAGTCCGGCCAGATCATGATCATGGTGATACTTGGCGGCCTCGGCAGTCTGCTCGGGCCGGTGCTCGGCGCCTTGTTCCTGCTGTCGCTTGAAGAGACTCTGTCCATGCATACCGAGCACTGGCAATTATGGCTGGCGCCGTTTCTGCTGCTGGTCGTGCTTTACAGTCGTCAGGGGCTTTTCGGCCTGCTGGCCGGTGGCAAGCCGGATGTCTGAGTCTTTATTCCGCGCCACCGGTCTGATCAAGCATTTCGGCGGCCTCAGCGCGACCGATAACCTTTCGCTGGACATTCCTGAAGGTGAACTGCACGCGCTGATCGGTCCGAACGGCGCCGGTAAAACCACGGCGATAGCGCAGTTTTCCGGCGAGCTGAAACCGGATGCCGGCAAAATCAGTTTCGATGGCCATGACATCAGCCGTATGAGCGCGGAAAAACGCGCCCGGCTGGGACTGGTGCGCTCTTATCAGATAACGTCGATCTTTGACGATCTGTCGGTGCTGGAGAACGTCATGCTGGCGGTGCAGGCGCAATCACCAACGCACCTGTATTTTTTCGCGCCCGCCCTGAAGGACCGGTCATTGACCGAACCGGCCGCCGGAATCCTCACCGACACGGGTCTCGCGGCACGTCTTCACGACCGCGCTTCGACACTGTCGCACGGCGAAAAGCGTCAGCTGGAAATCGCCATGGCACTTGCTACCAAACCGAAAATGCTGCTGTTGGACGAACCCATGGCGGGTATGGGGCTTGAGGATTCACGGCAGATGATCGGTTTTATCCGGGGGCTGAAAAAGCAGTACACGATACTGTTGGTCGAGCACGATATGCAGGCGGTCTTCGAGCTTGCCGACCGTATTTCGGTACTGGTTTACGGCAAAATCATCGCCACCGGCAAGCCCGACGAGATCCGCGCCGACCCGGCTGTCCGCGCGGCTTATCTGGGGTCTGTCAGCGGCAAGACGGAATTGCAGCCATGAACCTGCTGCGCGTCGACAAGCTCTGCGCCGGCTACGCCAGCAGCCAGGTTCTGTTCGGCGTGGATCTGCTGATCGACGACGGCGAAATCGTCACTCTGCTGGGGCGTAACGGCATGGGCAAATCGACCCTGATCAAGGCGATTATGGGTATGCTCACGCCGACCGCCGGCTCGGTGTCGGTTCAGGGGCAAACCGTGAACGGCCAGCCCTCGTTCAAGGTC
>JAGRHW010000531.1 GCA_020444765.1 Gammaproteobacteria bacterium
GGCAGGTAATCACCCAGCCCGGCCACTTCCATAAACACGCCAACCTTGTTACCTTCGAAAATAGGGCCGTTGACCAGCTTGTAGCCGGGCACGTAGCGCTGCACTTCCTTGATCATCTTGAGGATGGATTCAGTGATTTTTGCCTCGTCCGGCTGCTCGTCGGTCAGGCAATAAATGGTGTTGCGCATAATCATCGGCGGCTCGGCCGGGTTGATGACCGCCAGCGCCTTACCCTTGCGCGCGCCGCCAACCACTTCGATCGCATTGGAGGTGGTGTAGGTGAATTCATCCAGATTCGCGCGGGTGCCGGGACCTACAGATTTTGATGCCAGACTTGCAATAATTTCGGCATAACCGACGCTTTGCACCTGCGTCACCGCATTGACGACCGGAATCGTCGCCTGCCCCGCGCAGGAAATCATATTGACATTCATTTCCACCCGGTCGGCATGCTCGCGCAAATTGACCGGCGGCACGCACAGCGGGCCGATCGCGGCCGGCGTCAGATCGATCATCATCACGCCCAGGGCGTTCAGCTTGCGGCTGTTTTCCGCATGCACATAGGCGCTGGTGGCATCGAAGGCGATCTGGATATTGTCGTCCTTAACGTGTGGCAACAAGCCATCGATCCCTTCGTGGGTGGTTTTCAGCCCCATATCGCGAGCCCGCGCCAGGCCTTCGGATTCCGGGTCTATGCCCACCATCCAGACCGGTTCCAATACCTCACTGCGCTGGATTTTATAAATGAGATCGGTGCCGATATTGCCGGAACCGATCAAGGCACATCGAATTTTTTTCATCGGGCTCACTCTCCTACGACTTTGTCACCGACTTCGTCCAAAGCGCCCCTGGAAACCGGAATGCGCTCGCCCGCGACATAGAATTGATCATTTTTATGCTCAGTAATCAGAATGCGGACGGACTGCGGTTTTACGCCCAGACTACCCACCAGGGCTTCGGTAATAGCCGTGGCAGCGTGCTGTTTTTGCTCCTCGGTTCGCCCTTCCATTAGATGCATTTCAAGAATTGGCATGTTTTATTCTCCACTTCAGCCATCAGGGTCGATGCCCTGCACACGCCTGTCACACCATGGTGACAAAGCTGCATTTAATCCACAAAGCGCGTGGTCACGCTGCCCAGCCCCTGGTAGCGCGCGGTCACGCAATCACCCGGCGCCACCGCGATGGCGGCGGTAATGCCACCACTCATCACAAAACTGCCCGCCGGCAGGCTTTCGCCCAGGCCGTGAAGGATCTGCACCATCATGGCGATGGCTTCAGCGGGATGCCCCATCACCTCGGCACCAGCGCCCATGGCGACGATTTCGCCGTTTTTCTCCATCACCACGCCGGTGGTGCGCAGATCGACCGCATCAACCCGACGCGGCTGGCCGCCACCGACAAATCGTGCCGACGAACCGTTGTCCGCGATCACGCTTTGCAGATCGAATTTGAAACCGGAAAAGCGCGAGTCGATGATTTCCAGTGCCGGCAGCACATAGTCGGTGGCAGCCAACACCTCTTCAGCCGTGCAATCGGGGCCGCTCAAATCAGCCTTGGTGACAAAGGCGATTTCGCATTCCACACGCGGATGCACCAGATCCGACAAGGTGACGGCGGCGTTTTCCGGGCGCGCCATGCGGTCGGTCAAAAAGCCAATAGATGGCACGTCTACGCCCATTTGTTGCATTTTCGCCTTGGAAGTCAGGCCGGCTTTCCAACCCACCAGACGATGGCCTTGTTCGATAAAACGCCGGCGCAATTCGCTCTGCACGGCATAGCCATCGTCCATGGTCATGTCCGGGTATTCGTCGGTCAGTTTGGGGATCGCATAGGCGCGGGTTTGCGCGCCTTCCACGCGTTCGCAAAGTCGCACGATCGCCTCGCGATTCAGGGTGATACTCATACCGCGCTCCTCCCGCTGAAGCGGGCCCGGCAGATGCCAAGGCCGCCAATGGTGCAAACCAGCTCGTCGCCATCGACGACCTCGATCAACTGCGATTGCGAGCCGGACAAAATCACCTCGCCGGCCAGGAACGGAATTCCCAGCTCGCCCAGCGTATTGGCCAGCCAGGCCACCGCGTTGGCGGGCGAACCCTGCACCGCGGCGCCGGTGGCGGTGGAATACAACTCGCCGTTTTTTTCCACCACCATGCCGGCCAGCGTCATGTCGAACTCGCGCGGGTCGGCCTTGGCTTCGCCGATCACGTAGACACCGCAGGAGGCGTTGTCCGCCACCGTGTC
>JAGRHW010000532.1 GCA_020444765.1 Gammaproteobacteria bacterium
CAGCGATCAACATGCCTTCGATAAAACGGTGCGGGTCCGTGCCGAGATAATAGCGGTCCTTGAAGGTACCGGGCTCGCCCTCATCGGCGTTGACCGCCATCAGGCGGGGGCCGGGATAGTCACGCACGATGCGCAGTTTACGGCCGGTCGGAAATCCCGCGCCGCCGAGCCCGCGCAAGGCGGAAGCGTCCAGTTCGGTGAGGATGTCGTCCGCGCCAAGACTGCCGTCGAGCAGGCGCTTGAGCATCTGATAACCGCCTTGTGCGCGGTATTCCTCGAAGCCGGTCGTCTGTTCCGGCAACACAGGATGAAACTGCTTGGCGGCCAGCGCGGAGTGGATTTTTTCCGGTGTCGCGCCGGCGATATGATGCTGACCGAGCACCGTGACCGGCGCCTGATCGCAACGGCCCATGCAGGGCGCGGCGATAACCCTGATGTCTTCTGCGGCCAGGCCCTTCGCCAGCGCTGCCTGCAAATCCGCCGCGCCGGCCAGCTGACAGACGATACTGTCGCAAACCCGCAGCGTAACGGCCGGCGGTGGCTTGTCGTGATCGCCAATCACGTCGAAATGCGCGTAAAACGTCGCCACCTCATAGACTTCGGTCTGCGCAAGCTTCATCAGATGCGCAAGGGCTGCGATATTGTCCGCCGACAGATAACCGCAGGCATCCTGAATCCGGTGCAGATATTCGATCAGCAAATCGCGGCGCAGGGGCTTAGCACCGAGTAACGATTCGACAAATGTAACGGCTTCGGGTCTGGGCTGACGGCCCTTGGGCGTGCGGCGGGATTTTTTTCGGCCTTTGCCGGGATGTCCCGGACGGTTCTTGACGATGCTTGTCTGACTCATAAGCGCCTCACCAGGGGGTTACGACGAGCTAATCAGGCTGATTGCGGTCTTTTAGTTCCCGTACTATACGGGTGACCGATGTCGATCATTATTCCGCAACCGACTTTTCATTGTCCTTTAAACCTGCGCGTGCTGAATTGCCGCAGAAGAATCCGTCCTGTTCTTAGTGCTTAATATGCACCACGACAGTCCGTGTTTTATTTAATAGTCATTATAAATAAATCCTATCAAAACTGCTCCACCTGCTTTATATCAGGTCGCATCCGGAAAAACAGGCAACATTTTGTAGCAGACGTCTTGCCTTGACCTGTATTTATAATACTATTGCGGGTCGACAAAAAAGTCTTACCGGGTTCTACACGCTATTTGACAATAACCAGAAAAATATTCAATCGCTGATAAAGTCAGACCGGCCACCCCAAGGCTCCACAGAGTCAGACAAGCGATCGCACTTTTTTCATTTTGGAACCTGTTGTGCCGGATTGTTCGGATCCCAGTGATTGCCGGCGACACAAACCAGGAGTATGTAACCGTGAAAATAGCCGTACCAAAAGAAAGCGCGGCCGGCGAAAAACGCGCCGCAACAACACCCGACGTCATACCACAACTGATCAAGCTCGGCTTCGAGGTTGCGGTACAAAAAGGTCTGGGTGAAGGCGCCAATTTCTCAGATGATATGTACAAAGAGGCCGGCGCAACGGTCGTCGCTACAGCCAAGAAGCTCTGGAGCGAGGCCGATATCGTTCTCAAGGTACAAGCCCCGAACGACAAGGAAATCGACCTGCTTCACGAAGGTCAGACACTGATCAGTTTCTTCTGGCCGGCGCAAAACGAAGAACTCCTGAAAACCCTGGCCGAGAAAAAAATCACGGTTATCGCGATGGACAGCGTACCGCGGATTTCCCGTGCGCAAAAACTCGATGCGCTGAGCTCGATGGCGAATATCGCCGGCTACCGGGCAGTGGTCGAGGCGTCGCATCACTTCGGCCGGTTTTTCACCGGTCAGATCACCGCCGCCGGTAAGGTGCCGCCCGCCAAGATCATGATCATCGGCGCCGGTGTCGCAGGTCTTGCCGCGATTGGCGCCGCGACCAGCATGGGTGCGATCGTGCGTGCTTTCGATACTCGCCCAGAGGTCAAGGAACAGGTCGAGAGCATGGGCGCGGAATTTCTCGAACTGGATTTCGAGGAAGAGGAAGGCGGCGGTACCTCCGGCGGTTACGCCAAGGTCATGAGCAAGGAATTCATCGACGCTGAAATGGCACAGTTCCGCGAGCAGGCCAAAGAAGTCGATATCATTATCACCACCGCGCTGATTCCCGGGCGGCCGGCGCCCAAGCTGATTCTCGCCGATATGGTCGAGTCCATGAAAGACGGCAGCGTGATCGTCGA
>JAGRHW010000533.1 GCA_020444765.1 Gammaproteobacteria bacterium
CTATGCTCTTGTGGGCAAGGCCCGGATGAAAACTTCCGGGCCGTCTTCAGAGTACGACTCTTAACAGGGTGGGTATAACAAACATCTTCAGAGCCTGCAAACCAATGATCGCAACCAAGGCTGAAAGATCTATACCGCTGATGGGAGGAACCACTTTTCGGACTGGTTCGAGTACCGGCGAAGTGATGCTGTGCAGGATGCCGTAGACAGGGTTATAACCGGTATTGAACCAGCTCAGTATCGCCTGGGCGATGATTGCGTAGATAAAGACATTGAAAAACAGTTCGACCAGAGCAATCAGTGCGAGTACCGCGATCAGCGGCCAGCTGGCGGCAGAGATAGAGAGACTGTAACCGCCGATCATATCGCTGAAGCCCATCGCCTTGAACAGGGTCAGTTTTATAAAGAGCAGCAGAAAGCACAGTACCAGTGCAGCCACATCGGTGCCTGCAAAGCCCGGTACCACCCGTCTGAGCGGAATGAGTAAAGGGTTGGTGACCTTGACGACGAATTGCGACAATGGATTATGATAATCGGCGCGCGTCAGTTGCATTAGAAACCGAATCGCTACGACCATGATATAAAGATCAAAAGCGGTTGTGATCAGAAAGTTCAGCGCGCTCATGCCCGGGCTTGCCATTATTTCTCTCCCAGTTGTATTCCGAGTTCAATCGAGCGCTGATAAGCGCACTCCATGCCTTTATAGACAATTTCGCGCAGATTAGCAGATTCAAAGCTGTTAATCGCCGCTGCCGTGGTGCCGCCCTTGGACGTGACATTGTCACGTAAGCGACTGGCCGATTCGTTTGAACCGACCAGCATTTGCGCTGCACCATAGGCGGTTTGCCGGGCCAGGGTCTCGGCGCTTGCGCGATCCAGGCCGAGTTTTTCGGCGGCATCGACCATGTATTCAACGAGCAGAAAGAAATACGCAGGTCCGCTACCGGACAGAGCGGTAATGGCATCAAGTCTGGCTTCGTCCTCGACCCAGATGGTGATGCCTGCTGCTTGCAATAATTTCTCGGCAAGTTGTTTTTGTGTATTGCTGACTTGTGCGTTGGCGTAGAGACCACTGGCGCCGGCGCCGAGCAGGGCGGGCGTGTTCGGCATACAGCGAATGACCGGTTGCGGTGTGCCGAGCCAGCGGCTGATATCCTTCTCGCGCACGCCGGCTGCAATAGACACGATCAGTGCCGACTGTTGTTGCAATGAATCTTTGATTTCCTGAACAACGCTGGCAATGATTTGTGGTTTTACCGCCAGTACGACCAGTTCTGCGGCGGCTACGGCGGCCTGGTTGTCGGTACCGGTGTTGACGCCGAAGTCGTCATGAAGTCTCGCCAGTTGCCCGGTATCGATATCGGTGACGGTGATGGCCGTCGGCGTATGGCCTTTATCGATCAGGCCACCGACCAGGCTGCGGGCCATATTGCCCGCACCAATAAACGCCAGGTTTGTGTTATTCAACAAGGTTGCTCCTCAGGTAAGGGATTCGCGTTTGGTTTTCAGGGAATCGAGCAGTTCATCAAAAGCCACGCAGAAAGCCTCGACACCGTCTTTTTCGAGTTTGTCGGTAATCGCCCGCAGATCAATGCCGGTGGCTGTCAATTGTTCCAGCATCTGATGTGCTTCGGGTAAATCGGCCTTGAGAGTCTGCGCGACAACGCCGTGATCACGAAAAGCGTCGAGCGTTGCCGGTGGTACGGTGTTGACCGTTTCGGGGCCGATCAATTGCTCGATATACAGTACATCGCTATAAGAGGGGTTTTTGGTGCCGGTGCTGGCCCATAACAGGCGTTGCGGAAATGCCCCGAGTTCGGCGAAGCGTTTGAACTTGTCACTGTGAAAGATATTTTCAAAATGACCGTAGGCGATCCTCGCGTTGGCGATCGCAATCTTGCCCTGCAGCGAGGTGTTGTTTTGTTCTTCGAGTGCTTTATCGACGGCTGAGTCCACCCGGCTGATAAAGAAGCTTGCAACCGACGTCTGACCCTTGATGGGCTTGTCCCCGGCGAGCCGCTTTTCAAGACCGTTCAGATAGGCCTGAACGATTTCCAGATAGCGATTGACCGAGAACAACAGTGTCACGTTAACATTGACGCCGGCCGCGGTGAGTTCCTCGAAGGCGCTTACGCCGGCTTTGGTGCCCGGTACCTTGATCATGACGTTCGGCCGGTTTACACGCTGATGCAGATCGAGGGCTTCGCTGACCGTG
>JAGRHW010000534.1 GCA_020444765.1 Gammaproteobacteria bacterium
CGAAGCAGATAATGGCGTCAAGGTCGAGTTCAGCATCCCGAAGGAAGGCGCGCTGATGTGGTTCGATCAGATGGCGATTCCAACCGACGCACCGCATGTCGATAATGCTCACGCCTTTCTGAATTTCGTCATGGATGCAAAGGTCATGGCGAAAAATTCGAACTATGTCTATTACGCCAACGGCAACAAGGCATCCCAGGAATTCCTCAACGAGGATGTGATTGGCGATCCGGCGATTTATCCGCCGGAAGAAACCGTCAAGACCCTCTATACCAAGACGCCTTACTCACCAAAAGCCCAACGCGTGGTTACCCGGCTCTGGACCAAGGTAAAAACCGGTAACTAGGAACCCGTTGGTGCTCTCGCTGTTAAGCAAAACCGGTGTCACCGTCCAGGGGCACCGGTTTTTTTTGCGATGAAATACCGGCACCGACAAGCCATGCACGCTGCTAAAGGCATTCCCGCTCTTTCGAATCGAAATGCGACAAAGGCCAGGTACTCATGAATTCTCCAATTGAAAAACGATCCCCCCAGGACCAGCAACCCTGGCTCGATCCCAAGGCAAAACCTCATGTTCAGTTGATCAACATCCGCAAGAATTATGGTGATTTCACCGCCGTCGACAATATTTCCCTGGATATCTACAAGGGTGAATTTTTCTCCCTGCTGGGTCCGTCGGGCTGCGGCAAAACCACGCTGTTGCGAATGCTGGCCGGCTTCGAAACACCGAGTCAGGGCAGCATTTTGCTCGATGGCGAGGACATGTCGACGGTGCCGCCCTACCAGCGGCCGGTCAATATGATGTTTCAGTCCTACGCGCTGTTCCCGCATATGACCGTCGAGAACAACATTGCATTCGGTTTAAAGCAGGACAAAATCGACAAGGCGGAAATCCGTCGCCGGGTCGACGAGGTGATCGAGCTGGTGCAGATGCAGAAGTTTGCCAAACGCAAACCTCACCAGTTATCGGGCGGGCAAAAGCAACGCGTGGCCCTGGCCCGCAGTCTGGTCAAAAAACCCAAAATGCTGCTGCTGGACGAGCCGCTCGGCGCATTGGACAAAAAGCTGCGCCAGCAAACCCAGTTTGAACTGATGAACATTCAGGAAACGCTCGGCATTACCTTTGTCATAGTCACCCATGACCAGGAAGAGGCCATGACCGTCTCGAGCCGTATCGCGGTAATGGATCATGGACGAATAATACAAGTCGCGACGCCGACACAGATTTACGAATACCCCAACTCCCGTTACGTTGCGGAGTTTATCGGTGACGTCAATATCTTCGAAGGCCGTGTCGAAACCAGCAGCGCCGACGACTCGACGATCATCAGTGAAGACTGTGGTTGCACGATACGCACCGGCCGCGCCACTGAAATCGCCATAGGGGCGACCGCCTGGGTCGCGATCAGGCCGGAAAAACTCGAGATCAGCACCCAGCCGCCGGAGATCACCACCGTCAATTGCATGCAGGGTGAGGTCTGGGATATCGGTTATCTCGGCAACCTGTCGGTCTATCACGTGCGTCTGCAAAACGGCAAGATGGTCACGGTGGTGCGCACCAACCGGATTCGCAAACTCGAAAGCAACATCACCTGGGAAGACAAGGTCTATCTTTACTGGCCGCCTTCCGCTTCCGTCACGCTCGCCAGTTGAGGACCAAGGCATGGCACGCGAAGATGTAGAGTTTCTCAGCGGCGAAATCGTTCCACCGGTCGGACTGGAAGGTGTTCATGCCCGGCTGATGCATTACCGCCCTTACAGTTGGCTGGCGAAAACCTTGCGTAAATCCGGCATTACGGGACGGGGCCTGGTTATCGCCGTGCCTTATATCTGGCTGTTGTTGTTTTTTCTCGCTCCGTTTCTGATCGTATTCAAACTGAGTTTTTCCGAACCGCTGATCGCCATTCCACCCTACAGCGCGATCCTTGAATTCGTCGATGACGCCTATATTCAGCTCAAGCTGAATATCGATAATTACCGCCTGCTGTTTGAAGACAGTCTCTACTGGATGGCTTATCTCAGCAGTCTCAAAATCGCTGCTATTGCAACCCTGCTAACATTGTTGATCGGTTATCCGATCGCTTACGGGATGATCAAGGCTTCACCGAAATGGCGCTTTATCATGTTGATGCTGGTGATCCTGCCGTTCTGGACCTCGTTTCTGATCCGCGTCTACGCCTGGATCGGCATCCTGAAAAACGAAGGC
>JAGRHW010000535.1 GCA_020444765.1 Gammaproteobacteria bacterium
TAACGCTCATCGTACTCGTCGGACTGACACCAGTCACAGCCTGCAGCACGGTGGAGACCACCGCAGAACAAAGCGTCCCCAGCGAATCGGCTCCGGCCGAAAAGGTGGAAAAAGCGGCTGAAGACGCTGCACCCAAAAAAGCAGCCAGCGGCGATGTTCCTCTGGAAACCGGTGAAGAGCCTGACTGCGAGTAATCATCGGATTCATTAATCCATAAAACAACAGTCAGCCCAAACTGACGAACAAAAACACATATAATGTGGTATCACCTTAGGAGAGAAAAACACCATGATTGTAAGCGGAAAAAAACTCTTAGCGGCGGGTCTGATGTCGGCCGCATTTCTTGCCAGCCAAGGGGTTCTCGCTGAATCCAAGCCGGTCGGCATTACCCCTGACCTGATGAGCGTCACCATATCGCATGGTGGACAGGCGGTCGAAATCAAACGCAACCAGGATAACGGCGCGACGGTCAATCCGGATTTCGCCAAAACTTCACGCCCCTGCCCGCCGTTCTGTATTCAGCCGATGGTGCTGGCCCCCGGCGTCGAAACCCTGGGTGAAGTCGAGGTGCTGGACTATATCGCCAAGATGGAAGCCGGTGACGACAGCATCATCCTGATCGATTCGCGGACACCGGACTGGGTTGCCAAAGGCACGATCCCGGGCGCCAAAAACATCTCCTGGGTGGAGCTGACACCGGCCAAGGGCGCGACGACCGAAGGCATCATCAAGGTCATGACCGGTGATTTCAACGTCAAGATGGCTGATGGCGTGGATGCCTTTGCAGTCGATGAGGCGATTGCCGGTGGCACTGCCGGTGAAGCCTTTGATTATTCCAACGCCAAGACACTGGTGCTGTTCTGCAACGGCATGTGGTGCGGACAGTCGCCGGAAAGCATCAAAACCCTGATGAAATTCGGTTACCCGGTGGAAAAAATCAAATGGTACCGTGATGGTATGCAATCCTGGGAGATTCTCGGTCTGACCACCGTCAAACCCTGATAGTCCCGCTCAACAGAAACCGCCAGGGGCGTGTCCTACGCCCCTTTTTTATGCCTTGATGAAATAAAACCCGGCTAAGAGTCGGTTCAAGATCTCTTGCAGTGAAGGACTCCGGTTGATAGTTGAAAGTGCACTTTGGCCGCGAGTATGGGAAAATCTGCCGCTTGATTTTCAAGCCGTTACAAACAGATGCCCGAACCGCAGCTTACCGCCCTTCCACAAATTCCTGATCAGGCCCGACACTGGGGCCAGCTCTACGTGAGTGCCCGCTCGCTGGCGATCGCGGAGTATGCAGCCAACCATCAGGAACTCGTCGTGGTCATTGTGCCAGGCATGCACGAGCTGGTGCAGCTGGAAGCCGAGATCCGTTTTTACGCCGATCCCGCGCTGCCGCTCACGACCTTCACAGACTGGGAAACCCTGCCTTACGATCTGATCTCGCCGCACCAGGACATCATCTCCGAACGCATCCGCAGCCTGTATCTGTTACCGCAAACCCATCGCGGCATCTTGCTGGTGGCCGCCAGCGGCTTGATGCAACGACTGACACCGCGCTCGTTTCTCGAACAATACGCGCTGATTATCAAGGCCGGTGACCGTCTGACGCCGGAAGACTTTCGCGAGCGTCTGGTCGACGGCGGTTACCGCCATGTCACCCAGGTCGAGGAACACGGTGAGTTCGCCGTGCGCGGCTCGATCATCGATCTGTTTCCGATGGCCAGCAGCAAACCGTTCCGGGTGGATTTTTTCGACGATGAAATCGATTCGATCCGAGCTTTCGACCCGGAAACACAGCTGACGGTCGAGAAACACGAACAACTGGAATTACTGCCGGCTCATGAGTTTCCGCTGAACGCGGACGGTATCAAAAAATTCCGCCACAGTTTTCGCAATACCTTCGACGCCGCGAGCAAAAACTGCTCGCTTTACCGCAGCGTCAGCGACGGTAACGCGCCGGCCGGCATCGAATACTATACGCCTTTGTTTTTCGAGCACATGGCGACACTGTTCGATTACCTGCCGGAGCAATGCCACTTTCTGCAGCTCGAAGGCTCGCGCCCGGCCATGGAAAACTTCTGGCAATCGGTTCAGGACCGCTACGAGGAACGCCGCCACGATATCGAACGGCCGATCCTGCCACCGCCGGACTTGTATAATCCGCCGGAGCAGACGCTCGCAGAACTGCAACGCCACCGGCT
>JAGRHW010000536.1 GCA_020444765.1 Gammaproteobacteria bacterium
GGATTCGAACCTCCGAAGGCTGAGCCAGCAGATTTACAGTCTGCCCCCTTTGACCGCTCGGGAACCCCTCCAAAGTCAAGCCGCGCATTATCGTAAATGCACCTCTCGGTGTCAACCGATATCACGCTTTATACCCATGCTAATAGACTACAGAAACCGTACGGCCGGATTCCTTTCGAAATAGTCACCTCTGCCTCCGGCAAATCGACCACTTCAAGGCCTTGAAGCCTGTCCGGAGTCTCTACAGAGATTTAAGACAGGTTCGCAGCCCCGCGCGACAAGGCCACGCCACCCGGAACGCCCGAGTACCGGCAAAAACCGCAGGCAGGCGGATTCAAACCGCCTATAATCCGTTTCACTACGCACAGACCTTTAACTCTGCCACGACAGGACTTGCAGGACAATAACCCGGACATGAACGTTCTGATATTCGCAACATTTCTGAGCTTGTTCAGCATGGACTATCTTGCGAACAACCTGGAAGTCATTCCAAAGAGATTGTTTCTGATTCCGGAAGGCCTGGCGGCAGCGACGATGATTATCGTTATTCTGCTGGGAATCTCGCGCAGACAATTGTTCATGGCGCCAAAATACGCGATTTTCCTGCTGTGGTTTCTGCTGGCTATCGTTGCCGGACTGGTTATCAATCAGGTCGATCCGCTGGTTGCTATTTCGGGCATGCGCATCTACCTCAAATCGATCCCGTTTTTCCTGCTGCCGATGGTGTATTCGTTCAGCGAAAAACAGATAAAGTGGCAATTGTACTTTTTGCTGGCGCTGTGCCTCACCCAGATTCCGGTAACGTTTTACCAGCGCTTCGTCCAGTATGCGGGGCTGCCGACGGGTGACGTGGTCGGCGGCACACTCGGTGTCAACACATCCGGCATCTTGTCGGTGATACTTATATTCGGCATAGCGATTCTGGTGGCAATGCTGGTCAAGAAAAGGTTATCTGCCTGGGCCGCAATTCCGCTGATTCTGCTACTGTTTGCGCCAACCACAATCAATGAAACCAAGGTTGTCCTGCTGCTGTTTCCCTTTGTGCTCATTTCCCCGATCTTCTTTGCGCCCGGAATCCGCAATCGCGGGCGTAAGTTGCTGCTGCTGTCGGTTATCGGAACGATTTTTATGCTCGGTTTTTTCATCATGTACGACCTTCTGCAGGGCGATCGTGAGGGAACGCTCCTCGAGCGCATGAAATCCGGCAATATGTTTTCGTATATGTACAAGCAGGACCAGGTTGGAAAATTCAGTGAGCTGGAGGTGGGCCGTTTTGATGCAGTCGCCTACGCGATGGGTAAAATCTCGGATACCGGCAACTCGATTTTCGGTGTTGGCATAGGCAACGCCTCGCCATCCAATCAGGCCGCCCTGGAAGGCGAGTACTACAAAAAGTGGTATTGGATGGCGCCGGCCAAAGTCATGCTCAGCCGAACACTCTGGGAGATGGGTTATGTAGGAATCATCTTGTACGGCGCCCTGTTTCTGTTTCTTTTTCTTGACGCCAAAGTGCTGGCCAAGGGTGATGACTTTACTGCGGCTTTTGCACTTGGCTGGCTGCCAATTACCTTGATCGTCGCCGGCTCGTTTGTTTACTTTTCAACCTTTGCGACCATTTCGATCTCACATCTGTTTTTTCTCTACGCCGGCTATATCGCCTCCGAGCGGTATCAGCGACAGAGCCAGGCTTTACGGGATTCGGAGCAATTCAAGAGATCAGATCCGCGGCGCTTCGCCGCCAAGATCAACCCCAACACAAAAAAACCCGTGCTCACATCACTGCATCAGCGGCCCGATAATATGTTGTCGTAAACGCTCGCAATCGCTGACGTCATGGATTCATCAGAAAAACTTTCCTGCTGACGCTGGTAGGCGCTGGCACTGAGCTTTGTCCAGTTATCCGGCTGACTCATGATTTTCTCCAGGTTATCAGCCAGGGATTGTCCGTCTTCCGGTTTGCACAGATAGCCATCAAGCCCGTCCCGAATAACTTCATCATTACCCGGGATATTGGTGGTCACCACCGGCAGACCAACGGACATCGCCTCCAGGGTTGCAATGGGCAAACCCTCTCCATGCGTACTGGGCAGCACAAAGATATCCAGCTTGCGCAACTCGGAGGCAACATCCTCGGTAAAGCCGACCCACTCGATCAGGTCCGCCAGATCGAGTTTGCTAACGGGCTGATCGAT
>JAGRHW010000537.1 GCA_020444765.1 Gammaproteobacteria bacterium
ATCGGTGTCCACTCTGCGACACGCCGGATCAATGACATCACCCGACCAATGAACTGAGGTTTGCAATTCTCGAACCACACCCGCGCTTTGTCGGAAACAATCCCGTCAAACGCGCGCTGAAGATGGCTGTTTTGTCTAACAGTCGACTGTTTTGAAATACGATCGATATTAGCCTGACTTCTGATTTCTTCATAAATATCAAACAATTAAACACAAAACCATCTGAGCCTGACAAGTTTCCTCAGGCTTGTGCCAAAATGGAAAATCTCACCGGATAGCGGCCTGAACGTTACGCCGGACACTTCAAACAGGCGCACTTATGACCGTACCGGCGCCTGCGTCACTGACCCTGTACTTATGCAAAAAAAGTGACCAGACAGTGGACGATGGCATCGTCTTTACATTCAGCCGGCTTTTTTCAAGGGTGCTGATGCCGTGTCGGCATCGTTGGCGGCCAGATACTCATAAAGCTCCTGACGGAATATCTCCAGCGAAACAGGCGCGTCCACGCCGAGACAAATGCTGCCGTCTTCCTCATTGAGTACCGAGACGGTTATGTCCTTACCGATGCGAATGGTTTCGCCAACCTTGCGTTTTATGATTAACACGATGAACGGGCCCTCCTTGTGCACAGTTCCGTTCCTGATTTATCGACAAGCTCTGCCCGCGGAACAGGCTCGAGGCGCAGATGGCACCGTTAGATGGGGTTAGCCGGCAGGCCGAACGAGGTTACAAGCCAGGGCCCCGTCCGTTTGTAATCAGGTATGTCAATTGCTAGGTTTCATGTCATGGAACCCAGCAAGTAACACAGGACGATGTTACTTGAAGAGCAACAAGGAGAGACACATGCTCAATCACCAGGACTATTCCGACCGGATCAGGCATTCACTGCAGGTGATCCTGAACGATGAGCGTTTTCGTTCATCGCCGCAGATGTCCGCCTTTCTGAATTATATCGTCGAACAGACACTCGACGGTCAGGCAAACAGAATCAAGGCCTATACCATTGCCGTGGATGCCCTCGGTAAACCGGAAAATTTCGACCCGCAAAGCAATCCGTCCGTCAGGGTTCTGGCGAAACGTCTGCGGGACACGCTCGATCAGTTCTATGCCGACAAGCGCAAAGAGATTGATATCAGGATTCTTATCAAGCCCGGCTCCTATATTCCGCAGTTTGAAGTCGGAAATCCGGCACCGGTCAAACACGCGCAAAAACCCGTCAGGCCGGCTCTTTTACCATCCGGGACCGGCGGACGTCCATCCGGCATGCTCAGCTGGCTGCAAACCTGGCACCGCCAGGTAACCGTGCTCAGCGTCACCTTGATGGCGGTTATGGCCTGGAGTTTGACTGACACGCCCGCCGACCAGGCGCTGGCTGTAAAAGCGCCGGTATCAAAGGAAGCAGAACTTTATTCCACCGATATAGCAAGCCTGGAACATATCAGTCCGAGCGACGGACGACCGCAGCTCCCGAGACTGACGCTTGTCAACGACGATAGCGATACTGACGCCAGGCTGATCGGCGATGCCTTGCAAAAGACTCTGCAACACTACGATCATCTGATTATCGGCCGGTACGATTCTAGGCAAGCCTCGCCATCGGCACACTGGCCTGAAGAGTATGAGTTGCATTACAGCAGAAAAAACGCAACAACAGTCGATTTATCGCTGATGCATGTGCAAACCGGCAAAATATTGCAGAGAAATCAGCTCAAAATTCCCGTCACCGAACATCATCAAAAACAACTCGGGACCGGACAAATCAAAACGATCCATGCCTTCGGCACACAGTTGCTGAAAAACGACGGTATTATTCTGCAGGATTACCGGGAGCGCGGAACGCTGACGCCTGTTATGCGTTGCGTGTTCCTGTTTGATGACTACTACGCAGATAAAACCAGGACCAAACGAAAAGCCGCAGAAACCTGTGCGGCTGATCTTCATGCCAGTGGCGCGGCTAGCGCCATACCTACTGTACTGTAAATGACGGCGACGCGGAATCGCCCTTTATTCAGGCGATTCCGATATTTCTTTTGCTGACCTGGCCTCCGGTTTTTCCCGTCGGCCCGTAAATCTTCACTGAACCGATCTGCATCAGAGACTCCAGATGCTCGATTGATTTATCCAGCACATTGATGCCCTGAATCGCCAGCCGGTTGTTCTCGGCATTCTTTTCACGGCAGTTCAACA
>JAGRHW010000538.1 GCA_020444765.1 Gammaproteobacteria bacterium
GTCGGACAACTGTTTGGCCTCGTCGGCACTGACCAGCGAAACCGCATGTCCGGTCTGGCCGGCGCGGCCGGTGCGGCCGATTCTGTGCACGTAATCCTCCGGAACATTCGGCAAATCGAAATTAACCACTTGCGGCAATTGGTCTATATCCAGCCCCCGGGCTGCGATATCGGTCGCCACCAGAATGCGGATCGCATTTCTTTTAAAATCCGCCAGCGCCTTGGTCCTTGCGCCTTGACTTTTATTGCCGTGGATGGCCGCGGCTTTGATGCCGGCCGATTCCAGATCCCGGGTCAACCGGTTGGCGCCATGTTTGGTGCGGGTGAAAACCAGAACCTGGTGCCACTGTCCGTCATTGATCAATTTGATAAGCAGCTTCGCTTTTTGCTTTTTGTCGACCGGATAGATGCATTGAGTAACCGAGGGCGTTGCCGCATTACGTGGTGTCACCGACATTTCCACCGGATTGGAAACCAGTCCCTTGGCAAGACGCCGAATGTCGTCAGAAAAAGTTGCCGAGAACATCAGATTCTGCCGTTCTGCAGGTAACAGGGCGAGGATTTTACGAATATCGTGAATAAAGCCCATGTCCAGCATGCGATCGGCTTCGTCGAGGACCAGAACCTCCAGCTGTTTGAAGTGCACGGCGTTCTGCTGGTAAAGATCGAGCAAACGGCCGGGCGTTGCCACCAGTATGTCGACGCCACGCCGCAAGGCCATCATCTGTGGATTGATCTTGACTCCGCCAAAAACCACGGCTGATCGCAGCCCGCTGTGTTTGCCGTAGCTGACGACGCTTTCCCCGACTTGTGCAGCGAGCTCGCGGGTCGGCGTCAACACCAGTGCTCTCACCTGGTTGGCCTGCGCACGCTGTCCTCTGGCGAGGATATCGAGTAGCGGCAGGGTGAACGCTGCGGTCTTGCCGGTGCCGGTCTGAGCCGCGGCCATCAGGTCGTGACCTTCCAGTACGGCTGGTATGGCCTTGATCTGGATCGGTGTGGGTGTGTCATACCCTTCTTCATTGATGGCCTGGAGGAGAGGGGCGGATAAGCCCAGTGAGGCAAAGCTCATAAACGGTTCTCGGTTGATATCTGGAAGTTTGGCGGGGAAATCGCACCGCGGGGCGTGAAGCTTACAGTAAGCCGCACGTTATCGCGAACTATGTGTGTTGCTTGGAGGAACCGCGGTGGCTGAGAAGTGATTCCGGCAACAGACCTTCAGACCAGACGCAAGCGGGTTTTGTCCAGAGAAGGCGCGATTTGTCGCGAGTTGAGTTTGCCGTAACGCTTCAGATAGCCGAGGTAGGCTTCGCGCGAGATTTCCACGGCACCCATGCTCTGCAGGTGTGGCGTGCTGAGCTGACAGTCGATCAGTTTGAATTCATTGACGGTCGCCAGATGGACCAGCGCGACTTTCGAGGCATCCGGCACCCGGCTGAACATGGACTCGCCGACGAAGATATCACCAACCATGACCCCGTACAAACCGCCGACCAGTTGCTCATCGAGCCAGACTTCGATGGATCTAGCCAGCCCCAGCTCGTGCAGGATATGGTAAGCGTCGATCATGGTATCGGTGATCCAGGTGCCGGCACCTTTGCTGCGCGGCGCGGCGCAGGCTTGCATCACGCGACGGAACGCGGTGTTTTCGCTAAGCCTGAAATGCCCTTTACGAATGGTTTTCAACAGGCTTCTGCGGATTTTTATATCGCCGGGCCACAAGACACAGCGCGGGTCCGGTGACCACCACAAAATGGGCTCGCCTTCCTCGAACCACGGAAAAATACCGCTGCGATAAGCGCTCAACAAACGGGCCGGGCTGAGGTTGCCGCCTGCCATCAACAGCCCGTTCGGTTCCATCAACGCCTGTTCGACCGGCGGAAACGGGGTGATGTCATCGTAAGCGGGCAGGAATGGAATCGGCATGATGGGGATGAATATAGCGTTAATTCACCGGGCTGCTACGGAATGGCAACAGTTCGTGAAGTTCTTCACAGCGTTCCAGCATGGCTTGTCTTTCCTGTTCAAGGTAACGTCCGATCGCGGCATCGAAACCCGGGTGAAACAGTGTATGCGCTGACCAGGTTTCCGTCGGTACGAAGCCTCGCGTGATCTTGTGTTCACCCTGAGCACCCGGCTCAAAGTACTTGAGTTTGTTGCGTATACAATATTCTATACCCTGATAAAAGCA
>JAGRHW010000539.1 GCA_020444765.1 Gammaproteobacteria bacterium
GCAAGCCGGTCAACTGGTAATCCGCTCCTTTGGATGGCGGAACCTGGTTCCGCCATCCGGTCTTTCTTCAGCCGTTAACGAGGAGCCCGCTGATGCTGGCCGATTTTCTGCTGATCGCGATGAACGGATTGGTTTGGGCCATGGCTGTGTTTCTGGTTGCCTCCGGTCTGACCCTGATTTTCGGGATCCTGCATATACTGAATTTTTCCCATGGCGGTTTCATGATGATCGGGGCCTACCTGGCCTTTACCATCATCAACCTGACGTCCGGCACGGTGGGCGTCGCCGCTTTTCTTGGCATTGCCCTGCTGTGTGCGCTGGCGGTCGGTGCGATGGGTTTTATCGTTGATCGCGTTGTGTTCAAGCGTCTCAAAGGCGTGGATGACAGTTATTCGCTGATCGCGACCTATGCCGTTCTGCTGCTGTGCGAAGGTGCGGTCAAATCGGTCTGGGGGCCGAATTTCGAAAGCGTCTATCCGCCCGAGGGGCTGGGTGGCGCGCTGTTTCTCGGCGATCTGTTTATGCCGTCGTACGCGCTGTTTGTGATCGGCGCGGGTATTCTGGTTTATCTGGCGCTCGATTTCTGGCTGCACTGGACGGCCTCCGGCAAGATCATGAAATCGGTGGCCCTCGATCCGTGGATGGCCAGCCTGCTGGGAATCAACGTCAACGCTATTTTTACCGTCGCGGTGGTCGCCGGCTTTGCGCTTGCCGGACTGGCGGGCGGGTTGCTGGCGCCGAACCAGAGTCTCTCGCCGATGATGGGCGGCAGCTACATCATCCAGGCGTTCGGCGTGATTATCGTTGGCGGCATCGGCAATGTGCGCGGCGCTTTTCTGGCCGCGATTCTGCTGGGGCTGATCGACGCCTTCGGCACTGTCTATGTGCCGCAATTTCCCGGTATTTTCTTTTTCATCGCGGTGGCGGTGATTATCCTCTTCCGGCCGCAGGGCCTTCTGAGCGGGATTCGCTGACATGATTGCCAAATCGAACACCCCACAATCCGGTCTGTCCGCAGCGTTTGTTGTCGGGCTTGCATTTCTGCTGTTTGCCACACTGCCTTTCTGGGCCGAGAAGGGGCTGGTTTTTCTGGCCGGTATCGTGATGGTGCAGATCGTCTTTGCCCTGGCCTTCAATCTGATGTTCGGCTTGACCGGGCTGGTCAGTTTCGGTCAGGCGGCTTTTTTCGCGGCCGGCGCCTATGCGTCGGCCTGGCTTGCGCGAACCGCGCCCGATCTGCCGTTTTTCCTCAGCATTGCTTTCGGCGGCGCGGTCGGCGCGGTGCTGGCGGTCATCATCGGCCTGGTGGCTTTGCGCCGGGCCAGCGGTATCTATTTCGCGATCCTGACGCTGGCGCTGGGGCAACTGATCTATACGGTGATCGGCAAGACCACCGCGCTGGGCCGCGAGGACGGGCTGATCGGCATCGCCCGGCCGACCCTGAATTTCGGCCTGTTCGAGATCGATCTGTCGCAGGGCGACAGTTATTACTACCTGATTCTCGTCACCTCGGCGGTGATGATTCTCGGCCTGTGGTGGGTCTGGCACGGCAGTCTCGGGCGTATTCTGTCAGCGATTCGCCAGGAGCCCGAGCGGGTCCGTTTTCTGGGCGTCAACGTGCGCCGGTTCCGGGAATACGCCTTTGTGATTTCGGCGACAGTGACCGCCCTGGCCGGCGCGATGATGGCGCCGTGGAGTCAGATCATCACGCCGATGATTGCTCACTGGTCCTACTCGGCGCTGCCTATTCTGTTTTGTCTGCTCGGCGGCAGTTCGCGTTTCTGGGGGCCAGCCGTCGGCGCGATCGTCTTTGCCGGGCTCGAACATTCGACCCGCGCAATGGTCGGCATGGCGGAGCTTGTGGTCGGCGGCGCGCTGCTGATCGTGGTGCTGGCGATGCCGGGCGGCATTCTGGGCACGCTGGCCGGGCTCAGGCAGAGATTGACCGGTAACGATCGACGGGAGCGCGCGCAATGAGCCATCTACTGGAAGCGCAGGGCATCAATTTCGCCTATCCTTCGGTGCGTGTTCTCAAGAACGTGGACATCAGCGTTCACGCCAATGAAAGCCACGTCATCATCGGCCCGAACGGCGCGGGCAAGACCACGCTGTTCAAAGTGCTTTCGGGCGAGATGTTTCCGCAAACCGGTTCAGTACATTACTCGGGCGAAAATATTACCGGGCTCGAT
>JAGRHW010000053.1 GCA_020444765.1 Gammaproteobacteria bacterium
TTATCCGGTGGTGCTGGCCTATCTGTTTGCGGAGTGGAAATTTGCCGCCGAAGCCGGTCCGGGTGTAACCGTGCTGGCGATACTGACCCTGGCGCTCGCACTGCTGACGGTTTTTGCCACAGGCATGATTTACGCCTGCCTGAAAACCATCCGGCAGTGGAATACGGCGCTGACGCCGACCAACTATATCGTGCTGGGCCTGATGCTGGGCGCGCTGTTTCTTGCCGCTCTTGTTGCCCTGATGACCGGGGCGGTAAACCCGGCCCTGCTGACCCTCGGCACGGCCCTGGTTCTGCTCGGTTTTGTGGTCAAATCGATCTATTATTTCTGGATCGGCAAACCGGTCGGTCCGACGATCAACACCGCGCTCGGGTTCACCCGCGCCACGGTGCGGCTGCTGGATGTCGGCCATACCGCCGGTACGTTTCTGACCGATGAATTCGGGTATCAGGTAGAGCGCTTTCGTCTGCTGGTGTTGCGGGCGCTGGTGATTGCCCTGGCATTCGTTATACCGGCACTGTTGTTGTTCGGTCTCCTCGGTGAGGTCCAAACCGCCCACCTGGTAATCGCCGCGATTCTTGCCTATGCGGGCGTGTTTATTGAACGCTGGTTGTTCTTCGCCGAAGCAAGACATGTTGTTAACCTGTTTCACGGTGCCCAGACTACCTGATCGATCGGCTGAACCGCCTGAGTCCAGGCGGGTCTCCACGGCCGCCCCCACCGCGATTGCCATGCCGGTCTGACTCACGGCCGGTATGGCATCGGACAGTTTTATGACTTTCCGGCCACGATTCCGTGTATGTCGACCGGTCGAAATTTTCCGGATCGCCATTCCCCCGCTGTTAAATCAATAAGTCACCATGCCGATATTCTGACTGTGAGCTGGTTATGAGGTTATCGGGATTGATTGCCTTGAGTCACGCAGGCTAAGGAGGTTTTTTAGCTTAACTGACTGATTATAATGGGTAAATCCGGATTACAGCGACGTCTTTTGGAATCGCACCTGGTCATTGCATTTGCGGGCATCCTGTTCGTTTTTGTGTTATGCATGGCGGCTGCGTATTTGGGCCGTACGGCCAACAAACTTTCAGATTCTCTCGGCCCCTTGCCGCATTCCGTGCTTTCCCTGGTCAACGGGTTGCAGTCTTCGATTGCAGCTAATCATGGCTGGGTCTATCTGGGCGACGAAGTCTTTATCGAACAAAATGAAAAGTCGTGGTTGAAAATCAAGGATGCGCTGCTGGAGCTCGAGCAGGCGCAACAGCAGAACCCTGAAATATTCAGTTCGCAAGAACTGGAAGATATCCGCTCAAACCTTTCCCAGCTCAGCGATCTGCAAAGCGGTATCGCCTTTGTTCCCGGTGAGGAATTACGGCCCGCGATAGAAATCTTCGAGCAGGAGGTATTGCCTCTGAAGGTTCAGATAGATGCCCTGTTTGAAGAGTTTTCCTGGCTGAACAGTGAGTTCGATTATCCGCAGATCGCCGATTATCTCGCCACGGCGGAAAAACAGTTTACCGAAACGTTTCTGCAGCTGGAGCTGTCGATCAAAAGCCGTGAGTATCAGGACAGCGACCGTTATACGGAAGCGCGCAGTAATCTGTTACAGAATTTCCAGGCGGAGACCACGGTCCAGGCCAGTAGCGAAGAGCTCGTCAATCTTCTGCAGGCGCTTGGCGGCCTGGTCAGAAGGTTTGCCACGCAGGCAGATGAAGCACTGTTGAATCACGAAGCCAATTCCAACAACCAGGTCAGGCAGTTTCTGTTCGAGCGGGCGGTGCCGCTGTCCAATAATATTATCGGCATGTTGCAGAAGCTGGAAAGCAAGGCGTCGCACGAAATCCTTCGCCATCGCGAAGAAATGCGGCAGGTTACCTCGTTTACCCTGGTGTCCGCCTTTATTGCGCTGGCCGGGCTGGTGATGGCGGCGGTGGTGGTTTCCATCAACAACGCCAAACAGTTGCTGGGCCGGTTGACCAGCTTGTCCCGGGCATTGGAGGACTTTACCGAAGGCAACCGTTCGAGCCGGCTGAAAGAGGAAGGTGACGATGAAATCACCAGCCTTACGCGAATGTTCAACAAGATGGTGGTAACGATCGAGGAAAAGCAGCGGACGGTCCGCAGCTATCAGAATGATCTGGAATGCCGTGTCGAATCGCGCACGCGCGAGCTGTTCAAATCCAAAGAGCTGGCGGAAACCACCTTGCGGTCGATCGGTGATGCGCTGATTACGGTCGATCGCGACTGCCGGATCAGCATGTTCAATCCCGCCGCGGAAAGACTGCTGAGAATACGGGCGGATAAGGCGCTGGGTATGCCGGTCATGAGTGTGCTGGCGTTCGACGGGCCTGACAACATCATGCTGCAGGGTAGCTCGGTTGAGCGCTGTATCGAGAGAAACGAGTTGTTCCAGCCCGAAGAGGTGATGTACCTGTATCGCTCGGCGGACGAGAAAGTTCCGGTCAAGATCAATGCCGCGCCGATTGCCGGAGAACGGAATAATGTCGATGGCGCTATCGTGATCATTCGCGACGTTACCCGGGAGCTTGCCCTGCAGGCCGAGCTTTCCTATCAGGCCAATCACGATCAGTTGACCGGGCTGGCCAATCGCGCGCGCTTCAATCATGAATTGAACCGGGTGCTGAAAACCGTCAGGGAAAAGCCCGGCAAGCACACGCTGGCGTTTCTCGATCTGGACAAGTTCAAGAATGTCAACGATACCGGTGGCCATGCGGCTGGCGATGAGCTGTTGCAGCAGCTGGCGGTGTTGCTGGGCGATAATCTGCGGCCCGCGGATCTGCTGGCGAGGCTCGGGGGCGATGAGTTTGCGGTCATATTCCGTGACTGCAGCGTCGAGCAGGCGCTCAAGGTCAGTCGCAAGCTGCGCGATCTGGTGTCGGGCTACCGCTTTGCCTGGCAGGGCAATACCTTTCGGGTGGGCGTCAGTATCGGGCTGGTCGAGGTCAATGGTGACGTGCTGACCTTGTCGGATATCATGAGTCAGGCCGACGCCGCCTGTTATGCCGCCAAGAAGGCCGGCCGTAATACCATTCGCGTGGCCAACGCGCAAAACGCCGATACGCTGACGGATTTTCAGCACCATGACGAGGATGAGCGAATTGCCAAAGCGCTTGCCGGGGCACGCTTTGAGGTGATGTTCAATGATCTCGATCCGGTCTGCGCGGGGGATTGCGAGCGTTTTCGCCGGGCCAGCCTGCAGCTGCGCGATCAACAGGATCAGCTGCTGAAATTCGATGAGTTCAGCCCGGTTGCCGACCGGCTTGGACAAATGGCGCAACTTGACCTGGTGCTGCTGGATCAGGTGTTGAGCTTGCTGGCCGATCAACAGCAGTCCTGCTCTGCGGAATGTGTTCCGGTCATCATGGATATCGCCACGGAGTCGTTCGAGGACGCGGATTTTGTCGCCGGTGTCGAGCAGCGCCTTTACGATAGGGCCCTGCCGCACGGACTGATTCTGTTCAGTATCTCCGAAAGTGTGTTGCATGGCAGCTCGGAAAAAATCAGCCGGCTGTTCGAGGGCTGGAATCAACTTGGTGTCAGAGTTGTGCTTAAAGAGCATCGTGGTGACCTGGCCGGGTTGCTGGACCTCAGCATGATCACTTACCTGGCGATCGACGACAGCCTGGCCTGCGATATTACCGTCAACCCCGTGCACCGGACACTGGTCAAGGCGATCACCGATCTCGCCCACCTGACCGGCAAAAGGACCATGGCGAGCGCAAGCCCCCATTCTCCTGCTTTCCAGGGGCTTCGAGAGCTTGGCGTCGACTACGTTTTACCGAAACGCCGGCCGGTGTCTTTGTCCAGGTCGGCCCTGCTATCCAGCGGCGAACCGGGCTTGCTGAAGGCGGGTTGACCCGGTCAGTCAGGTCCGTCTTTGCCTCTCCATCCGGTGGTTGTTTCCTGTCGCCGAAGTTCGTAAACTTCTATAAATAATATGTGTCGGCCTCTTACGGTCACGGGTTACTTTCACCACTCCGGCGGCCTGGATCGAGTCCGTTCCAGCTTGCCCAGGGGGGCTCAAAAGATCCTGGGACCCGTTCAAAACAGGCACTGGCGGCCAAAAAGGCGTGCCATTACCTCAACCTCAACAAGCCAGCTGAGACCTGGCGCACCGGAGTAGATCATGACGGAACAAAAAAACCGTGTGGGCGAATGCCGGCGATGCAGTGGCGATGTCGAACAGGGCGGAAATCAAATCGGTGATGACAGCCTGATCCCCGTCGGGACGAGTTCAGGAAGGGGGAGGTAGTTGTCAGCGAATACCAGCAGCCCGGGAGAACCGAAAATGGACCGTCAAACGAGAGCGCAGTTTGCCGAAAAACTCGCCAGTCGCCTGCCCAAGGGCAGCGTTCTGCTGCAGCCGGAACAACTGGCACCTTATGAGTGCGACGGCTTATCAGTTTACCGCAAAACCCCCTTGCTGGTGGTGTTGCCGGAAACCATCGACGACGTGCAATGGATAATGCAACAGTGCAAAGAGCACTCGGTGCCTGTCGTCACGCGAGGCGCGGGCACAGGGCTTTCCGGTGGCGCGCTGCCGGATGAAAACGCTGTGCTGCTGGTGATGAGCCGCTTCAGCCGGATACTCGATATTGATATCGATAACCGGGTCGCCCGGGTCCAGCCCGGTGTCAGGAATCTGGCGCTTTCCGAGGCGGTACGGCATCTCGGCTTGTATTACGCGCCGGACCCGTCCTCGCAGATCGCCTGTTCGATAGGCGGTAACGTGGCGGAAAACTCCGGCGGTGTGCATTGTCTGAAGTACGGGCTGACGGTGCATAATGTTCGCGAGATCACCCTGGTGACCATCGATGGAGAAGTGCTGAAGGTCGGCTCGCTGGCCTGGGACAGCCCGGGTTACGATCTGCTCGCCTTGCTGACCGGCTCCGAGGGCATGCTCGGGGTAATCGTCGAGGTCACCGTCAATCTGCTGCCGATTCCCGAAACTTCACAGGCTCTGCTGGCGAGTTTCAATTCGGTGGAGGCTGCCAGCGACGCGGTCGCATCGATTATATCCGAAGGTATCATCCCGGCGGGGCTGGAGATGATGGATAACCCGGCGATCCGGGCCGCCGAGGATTTCGTCCATGCCGATTACCCGGTCGAGGCAGCGGCGATCCTGATCTGCGAGCTGGACGGGGTCGAGGCCGATGTCGAGCAGGAAATGCGTCAGGTCGACACGATTTTACGGCGCAGTGGGGCCACTCAGTTACGCATTGCCAAAAGTGCCGAGGAGCGGGCTTTGTTCTGGGCCGGCCGAAAGGCGGCGTTTCCGGCGGTCGGCAGGATTTCGCCGGATTATTACTGCATGGATGGCACCATCCCTCGTAAGCATCTGGCAAAAGTTCTGTCGATTATCGGTGAGCTGTCTGAAACTTACGGCCTGCGGATCGCCAATGTGTTTCACGCGGGCGACGGCAATCTGCATCCGCTGATTCTGTTCGATGCGAATGTTCCGGGGGAGTTGGAAACCGCTGAAACAATCGGTCAGAAAATCCTTGAAGCCTCCGTGGAATACGGCGGTACGGTAACAGGCGAGCACGGTGTGGGTATCGAAAAACTTGCGCCGATGTGCGTGCAGTTCAATGCCGAGGAGCTGACCCAGTTTCATGCGTTGAAGGCCGCTTTCGACCCCGGCACGCTGCTAAATCCCGGCAAAGCGGTGCCAACCTTGCATCGTTGTGCGGAATTCGGTGCCATGCATGTTCATCACGGACAACTGCCGCACCCCGATTTGCCCAGGTTCTGAGGATCGTTGACGATAATCATGAATGCCAATCAACAACAGATCGACGGGTATACCGAACGAGTCCGGCAGGCCTACGACAACAAGATCCCTTTGCATATCAGGGGCGGCGGCAGCAAGCTGTTTTTTACCGGGCAAAATCCCGAAGCCGAGGTATTCGATTGCAGCGGCTATAACGGCATCGTTTCCTACGAACCGAGCGAGCTGGTAATTACCGTGCGCGCCGGAACCACGCTCAGAGCGGTTGAGTCCATGCTTGCTTCCAAGGGGCAGCAATTCCCGTTCGAGCCGCCTGCCTACTCGATGGCGACTACGATCGGAGGGATGGTTGCCAGTGGTTTTTCCGGTTCGCGTCGACCTTTCAGCGGTGCGGTGCGGGATGCGGTGCTCGGCATAAAACTGCTGAACGGCAAGGGCGAGGTCTTGCAGTTTGGTGGACAGGTCATCAAAAATGTTGCCGGTTATGATATTTCACGATTGGTGACGGGCTCTTTCGGCACCTTGGGAATTATTCTCGAAGCGTCCATCAAAGTGGTGCCAAGGCCGCCCACAGAACAAACGTTTTCCATTGAAGTCGCGCCCGGCAAAATATTCTCAGAACTCCGCAGGCTCCGGTCGGCGAGCAACAATCTGAGCGGACTTGCCTGCGACGGTGAGCGGGTGTTTTACCGACTTGCCGGCAGTGAAAAATCGGTCAAACAAATCGCCGCGAAACTGGGTGGCGAGGAGCAGGTTGAGACACAGGCTTTCTGGAAGGCGTTGAACAAACAGCAGTTGCCGTTTTTCAACGAGGATCAACCGATCTGGCGGATTTCCCTGCCTCCGGCGGCGCCGGAGTTGGATTTTGGCGGTGATGCGGTGCTGGATTGGGCGGGCGCGTTGCGCTGGGTCAAGTCATCCAAGTCCGCCGAAGAAATACAGTCCATGGCGGGTGCCGTTGGCGGGCACGCGATGTTGTTCCGTTCACCGGAAAAAAAATCCATGAGTCTCGATTTACCTTCGCCGACGGCCGAACGTATTCATCAGCGGATCAAGCATTCCCTGGACCCGCATTCCATTTTCAATCCCGGCTATCTGTTTCCGGAAGCGTCCTGACATGCAGACGAATCTTGCGGATTTTATAAAAGGCACCAGCACAGGCGACGAGGTGGAGAAAATTCTCCGCACCTGTGTGCATTGCGGTTTTTGCAATGCGACCTGCCCGACCTATTCGATACTCGGTAACGAGCTCGACGGGCCTCGCGGCAGGATTTACCAGATCAAGAACTTTGTCGAAACCGGGGCCGTGACCGACTCCGTACAGAAGCATCTTGATCGGTGCCTGACTTGTCTTGCCTGCACGACTACCTGCCCGTCAGGCGTGGAATACAATCGTCTGATCGATATAGGCCGGGAGCTTGTCGAGCAGCGCATCGAGCGACCGATGTCGCAATCAGCGGTGCGCTGGATGTTGCGCAAGCTATTGCCTTATCGCAGGCGTTTCGGTGCCACGATGAGTCTTGGTCGACTGGTGCGACCTGTATTACCGTCGCTGTTAAAAGACAAGATTCCGCCGCGCCAGGAATCCATGAGCAGGCAGTTGGCTGCGCATGACCGCAAGATGCTGGTGTTGGACGGCTGTGTTCAGCCAAGCCTGACCCCTGTGACCAACCAGGCGCTGGAAGTCGTCTTCGGGCGGTTGGGGATAGAAATCATCCGCGGTAAAGGTGCCGGTTGTTGTGGTGCGGTCAGTCAGCATCTGATGGAGCCGGTCGAGGCGCGTAATTTCATGCGCAAGAATATCGATGCCTGGTGGCCGCTCGTCGAATCCGGCGCCGAGGCGATTCTCGTCACCGCGAGCGGTTGCGGGGTGATGGTCAAGGACTACGGTTGGCATTTGCGTGGCGACCCGGCCTATATGGAAAAGGCCAAGCGGATTTCTTCGCTGTGCCGCGATCCGGTCGAGGTGATGGCCGAAGAGGATCTCAGCGTTCTCGGTATTCAGGATCAGCGCAAGATCGCTTTTCATCCGCCGTGCACATTGCAACACGGGCAAAAACTCAAGGGCCGGGTCGAGACGGTTTTGCGAAACGCCGGTTTCGAGCTGGTCGGTGTCAGGGATGAGCATATTTGCTGCGGTTCGGCCGGAACCTATTCGGTGCTGCAGCCCAAGATTGCCAACGAGCTTAAAACCCTCAAACTCGAAAACCTGCAGCGTGACAAGCCGGAGCTGATCGCCACCGCCAACGTCGGATGTCAGACGCATCTGCAAGTCGGTGCCGAAGTGCCCGTCGTACACTGGCTGGAGCTGATGGCGGGTTTCCGTTAAGGATGTCTAAAGTCCTGCTGATAACCGGCGGAGCCCGAGGAATCGGCGCTGAAATTGCAAGCCTGGCGGCCTCGAGGGATTACGCTGTTTGCATCAATTATCTTCGTGACGGTACGGCGGCCGAAGCGCTCGTCAGGCAAATCCGCCAGACTGGTGGTGAGGCTGCGGCCGTGCAGGCCGATGTCGCTTCTGACGCGGATGTTGTGCGCATGTTCGACACCGTCGACCGTGAACTCGGTCCGCTGGATGCGCTGGTAAACAATGCCGGAATACTGATGCAGCAAATGCCCTTGCGTGATATGTCGGCCGAACGGATAAACCGGGTTCTGTCAGTCAATGTGACCGGTAGTTTTTTATGCGCACGCGAAGCGGTCAGGCGGATGGCGGTTTCCGCCGGCGGCAAAGGCGGTGCGATCGTCAATCTCTCCTCATTGGCGGCAACGCTCGGCGCACCGCATGAATACATCGACTATGCGGCTTCCAAAGGCGCGATCGATACGCTGACTGTCGGCCTGGCAAAAGAAGTCGCGGCGGAGTCGATCCGCGTCAACGCCGTAAGGCCGGGGATTATCGACACTGAGATTCATGCCTCCGGCGGCGAGCCCGACCGGATTAATCGGGTCAGCCCGTCGATCCCCATGCGGCGGGCCGGAGAACCGGCGGAAGTAGCCAACGCCGTGCTTTGGCTATTATCCGAAGAGGCGTCTTACGTCACCGGCGCCTTGCTGGATGTCGCTGGCGGCCGCTAGCTGAATGCCGGCGCATAATACAACAAAGAAATAGGAAGACGAGTGTGAACGAGGAAACCGAAACGGTCAGAGCGGCGGCGATCCTGATCGGCAATGAGCTGTTGTCCGGCCGTATAGCCGACGAGAACATGCATTATATCGCCAACGCGCTGGTTGACGCCGGCATCGTGCTAGCCGAAGTGCGGGTTATTCCCGACGACTGCGAGCTTATCGTCAAAACCGTTCGGGAGCTGAAGGAGCAGGTCGACTATGTGTTTACCACCGGAGGTATAGGCCCGACCCACGACGATATCACCGCGGAATGCATTGCCAAAGCCTTCGAACAACCGTTGATACAACACCCGCAGACGGCCGACAGTCTGCGAAAACTCTTTGCCGAAAGAGGTGTCGAGGCCAATGCCGAACGCATGCGCATGGCCAATATGCCGCAAGGCGCAGTGCCGCTGTTGCATAAACGCTCACCGGTGCCGGGCTTTCGAATGGAAAACGTTTATGTGCTGGCCGGCGTCCCGGTCATCATGCGCTCGATGCTGGATGCGGCGATCCCCGAGCTGAAAAAAGGCAAACGCGTACACTCTGCTTCGGTTCGCTGTGACCTGCAGGAAGGGACCCTGGCGAAAGACCTGGCGTTGATTCAGCAGAACCACAAAAACGTCGATATCGGCAGCTATCCGCTGTCCAAAGAATACAATCACAATGTTTCGCTGGTGGTGCGTGGTGTCGACCCCGACGCCGTCCGGACCGTGTCCGGGGAAATAAAAGGCCTGATCGTCAGGCTTGGTGGTCAGATCATCTCGGAGGACTGAGAAGCCCAAAATCCTTGGGTGATGCCGGAAGAATTCACTCTGAATTTCGAGCGAGCGAGGCTTATCCGCGCTGGTAAAAATTCACTTGCGGAGCGTATAGAGCAGGTGTTCGTTACGCTAGGTCTATCGGCAGGCTTTGTATTCGGTCGTTTGAAGAAAACGGTACGGATCGGTTTATTGAGGCGAAAACCACCAAATACGGCAAAAAAACGCCATTCTTCGTTACTGGAAACGAGCTCAGGTTCTCTGTGGAAAATTCGACTCGTGGAAAAGCCGAGATGAAATCAGCGCGCTGCCTGGGGTGTTAGATGACAGGAGATAAGCATGACTCAACGAGCGATGTTTGTCTTGGCGATCCTAAACCTTGAGAAGTCCGCAGAGTTTTATCGAGAGGTGCTCGTTTTCGAGATTCAGGAAATAGGCGACCTGCTGCGGCAGACGGTAAATTAACTCTCGTTACCCCCACGTCAGAAGCTATTGCGGACGGTGCGAAGTTGGTAGCGCACCCAATGAATTTTCAAGCCGCCGCCTCTTCATGGTGCAGCTTGACACGGGTGTTATGAGTAACCGGAAAAGGAGGCTTGCGTGGGAAATAAATATGAAGGTTCGTGTCTTTGCGGTGGCGTGAAGTACTCGCTGTCAGGTGAGTTTCAGTCATTTTTCTTATGTCACTGTACGCGTTGTCAAAAGGGAACAGGCTCATCTCACGCGGCTAATCTGTTTGCTCCGTCTGCTACGTTAGCCTGGATCCAAGGTGAAAGTAACGTTAAAACTTATCAGCATCCGAACAGCTTGCATGTTAAAAGCTTTTGCATGAACTGTGGTTCGGCACTTCCTACAGTGGCTGAAAATATAAGATGTATCGTTGTTCCTGCGGGTAGTCTCGATAGTTCAGTTCCAATTTCGCCTACCGCAAAAATTTTTGTCGGTAGCTGTGCGAATTGGGCAAAAGATTTGACGAATGTGCCTGCTTACAAAGAGCTTCCGGGACCGGCTTAGAGCTGAAGACTACATCGTTTGCGACTTTATGTTTCTATAAAGGCAGATGGCGACCTGCGGTGGCGAAAGTATTATACAAGCGCGGGATGCCACATCATCACTAACATCAGCTTGCTCTTTGCGGCATTTTCATCACTTGCCGTTGGTAATGGATTTTAAATTGACCCGGCTATATGCTAGACGTATAGATTAGATGGCTCTGAGTGAATTCGAAACAAAGAAGATCGAGGAAGGCAGATCATTTGTTGAGAAGCGGCGTCCGCCTCCACCTATTCGCCCTAAGCTCCATCTGGGTTTCGTGTTAAAGACCAATGCCTTGAATATTCAAGATACCCCATCTTTGGACTAACCCGAAGGAGAAAATCGAGGGATTGTCCAAAGCAACGTATGTCGAAACCCGGAAAGTATGGACGGGTGGTGTTGGTAACGAGCCGATCCATTAAAACTCCCGAAACCTATCGCTGAAACAGCCGTTTTCATCTTTAAAATTGTTGTATGACAGTATTTCTTCCTGGTTCTCAGAAGCTATTCTCCACGTGGCTCATGCTGGCTGATGTTCGGGGCCTGTGCAGGTGCTACAAGGGAATGTAGCCGATTGACTGTGTGTGTAGATGCCGTGATGTCGTGGGTGAAAGGCTTCTTCATTGAGGTGTAACAAAGGACGAGCAAGTCGGTTATGTCGCAGGAGCAAAGCCGTTTTGTTGGGAAAGGCAAGAAAATATAGCGGAACTCACCTTCGGAAGTTGCGTTCAGAGATACGCATGTTCTTTCGCCGGAACATTTACGCCTCGATTGGTGAGAACTGTCTTACTGATGCCGTACTTGCCAGGCATGGGGTTAAGTCGATCACGACGCCATATTCACACGCTCGATCCAACCTTGATTACGTGTTGCAGTTAGAGGCCAATAATTACGCCAAGTTTCTTGCTCCTGAATGTCTGGCCTATGAAAAGTTCGGTGACTTGACCGTCGTTCGAAATCGCTACTATTCGAAGAGCGATCCCATCTATCAAGAAATACATCGCAACGGTTTTGAATTCACGCATCATGATGTCATCGCCAATGCAGCACATCGCGAAAGCTACCAGCGAAAAGTCTCGCGGATGCAAAAGTACAAGGGAAAAAAGAATTTTATTCTCTTTTACCACTACCGGTTTTGTGAGGAGCAGGACTTCGAGAGGATTGCTGGCAAACTCATTGAGTTGCAGAAGTTTTATGCCATAAAAGGGAAGTTCTGCCAGATAAACGTATTTACGCAGGCGATTGTCCCGACCAAAGAACAGCGTGGGCTTCAAATCAGACAGCCGGCACCGGGTATTAATATTTTTGTAATGAATACAATAGAGGAATGGTCGGGAAGTGACGGTGATCTATTTTGGGCAAAAAACGATGATGAACTGCTTAAAGAGATGTTGGAAACAGTGAAAAAACAGATTCATGGCGTGTAATTGATAAAACGGTCTTTCTTTTAGGGTTGTTTTATTGGGGCAGTAAATGGGCTGCAGGTGGTTGGGGCGGTCCAATAATGTGGAGTCAGAGTTTCTTAAGTTGCAAGAGGAGTTCATTCTTCATTTTCTGATCCGCGGTGCGGATGGTCTGTATGCCGATGTGGCCATTGCCAGTTCACAGGCAAAAGCGGAAGAGTATTGTCAGCAATGGTTGTAATCCGGTGGCTGCCGAGTATTTGGAGCTTATTGATCCGGATTCCGTGGCGATGACATTCTGGACAAGGATTAACTAAAATCCTGACAAAAGCTTACGGGAACCTAAAGTTTTGCTTTAATCTCCTGTATGTCTGGCGCTAAGCGCGGAACAATCGAGTAAAGGTAAACCTATGACCGTAGAGAATCAGCATGATATTGACGGGATTCTGAAGGCCGGGCGGGTTGTCGCCTGCGTGCGCGACGCCATGTTGAAGGCTATAGAGCCGGGTATGACTACGGCTGAGCTGGATACTATGGGCAGTGAAATGCTGGATGGCTTTGGTGCTCGATCAGCGCCCAGAGTCTGCTACGATTTTCCCGGTGCAACCTGTATCAGCATTAATGAAGAGGCCGCGCATGGTATTCCCGGTGAAAGAATCATTCAGGCCGGCGATATCGTGAATGTCGATGTGTCCGCCGAGCTGGACGGCTATTTTGCCGATACCGGCGGCACCATCGTCGTTCCGCCTGTGGCAAGCGTCAAGGCGCGCTTGTGTCACGCCACTCAAATGGCCTTGAAGCACGCGCTGGCTGAAGCGCGGGCGGGGGCGCCCATCAACCGGATCGGTAAAGTCATTCAGCGCACGGCGAAATCACACGGGTTCAAGACGATCAGAAATCTTGCCGGTCATGGAATCGGACGGAGTCTGCACGAAGATCCGCAGGGTATCGTCAGCTACCACGATCGTCGCGACACACGCCGGCTAAAGCTCGGCCAGGTCATTGCGATAGAGCCGTTTCTGTCAACCAGGAGCACGCAGGTTGCCGAGGCCGAAGACGGGTGGACGCTTGTTGGTCACCCCGCGAACCTCTCCGCGCAGTTCGAGCACACCATTATTGTGACGAAGGGTGCGCCGATTGTTGCGACACTGTCCGAGGCTTGTGGCTGACAGTCTGTAGGCGTTACGTTATCCCCGACCTTTGTCCAAAAAAACGTCATCCCCGAGTGCCTTGGTCGGGGATCCAGTATCGCCACCGGCCAGTCCGCAGCTGGATTCCCGCCTTCGCGGGAATGACGGTGGAGTAATACGTTCCATGTAACCGCGTAGTT
>JAGRHW010000540.1 GCA_020444765.1 Gammaproteobacteria bacterium
CCCTTCGTTGGTCAGTTGGCGGGCTAAAGATTAAATCTTTAGTCCTTAAGTACAGGATAGAGATAGCAGGAGAAAAGGCGTGAACCTTAATCTGACACTCATTGGTCAATCCATATCCTTCGCTATTTTTGTGATTTTCTGCATGAAGTACGTGTGGCCGCCGGTTATCAGTGCCATGCGGGAACGTCAGGCAAAAATTGCTCAGGGTCTGGCCGACGCCGAACAAGGTGAGCAGCGTCGCGAGGAAGCTGAGCAGGAAATCGCAGGATTGCTACAGGACGCCAAAAACAAGGCGTCAGAGATCATTTCCCAGGCTCAAAAGCGTAGCAATGAAATAATCGAAGAAGCAAAAGACGCTGCAAGAACTGAGGGTGACCGGATAAAGGTCTCTGCTCAGGCTGAGATTGAACAGGAAGTTGCTCGGGCGAAAGAGGATCTCCGCAAACAGGTTGGTTCGATAGCGCTCGTCGGCGCCGAAAAAATCCTTCATGCGGAAATTAATCCTTCCACGCACGGCAAGGTTCTGGACGAACTCATAGCGCAAATTTAACGGGTGCAACCCGATGTCTGAACTAACTACAGCAGCTCGACCTTACGCGCGTGCAGTCTTTGAAATTGCCCGCGAGAGTGAGAGCTTTGATACATGGTCTAATCGCCTGCAGTTTCTAGCGGCTGTGGTGAAGGACCCCGCCATGATGCGATTACTGGATGCGCCAAAGCTGACGCACCAGGAGCGTGCCTCCATGGTTGAGTCGGTCAGCGCTGACCATCTGGACGAGAAAGGCTCAAACTTCGTCAAGACCCTTGCCGAAAACGGCAGGCTCGAACTGCTGCCGGATATAGCGGCGATTTTCGAGGAATACCGTGCGGATTCCGAAGGGTCTATCGAGGCCCGGGTCACGTCCGCCACGGAGCTTGACGAGGAGCAAACCCGAAAAATCGCTGAAGCCTTGAGCAAGCGATTGCAGAGGGAAGTCAGGATTGTCAGTTCAGTAGACCCTGCACTCATTTCAGGCGCTATCATCCGGGCAGGTGATCTAGTAATAGACGGGTCTGTCAGAGGCAGGCTCCAAAACCTGACGCAAGCAATCGCGGGCTGATCGTATTTGTGCGATGGCCAGTATTGATTTAGAGGATCAAAACAAATGCAACTAAACCCATCTGAGATCAGTGATCTGATCAAGAAGCGGATTGAAAGCTTCGAAGCCGATGCTCAGGCGCGTACAGAGGGTACTATCGTCTCTGTTACGGACGGTATCGTAAGAATTCACGGACTTGGCGATGTAATGTCAGGCGAGATGATCAAATTTTCCAATGGATCGTTTGGTCTCGCATTGAACCTTGAAAGAGACTCCGTCGGCGCCGTTGTTCTTGGCGACTATAAGGGATTGTCTGAAGGCGATACTGCTGAATGTACAGGTCGGATACTCGAGGTTCCGGTTGGCAGGGGACTGCTGGGCCGGGTGGTAAACTCTCTTGGAAATCCTATTGACGGAAAAGGCCCGGTTGATAGCAGCGGATTTGCGCCGGTCGAGCAGATTGCACCGGGTGTTATCGAGCGTAAGTCGGTGGATCAGCCACTGGAAACCGGTATCAAGGCACTGGACTCCATGGTGCCGATCGGTCGCGGTCAGCGTGAATTGATCATCGGTGACCGCCAGACGGGTAAAACAGCTGTTGCGATTGATACGATTATCAATCAGAAAGGCAAGGGTGTTACCTGTATCTATGTTGCAATTGGACAAAAAGCCTCGTCGGTAGCCAACGTCGTACTCAAGCTGGAAGAGCATGGAGCGCTGGATTACACGATTATCGTCGCGGCCAATGCATCGGATCCCGCATCCATGCAATACCTGGCGCCTTATGCCGGTTGTGCAATGGGTGAATACTTCCGGGATCGCGGTGAAGATGCGCTGATCGTCTATGACGATCTGACCAAGCAGGCCTGGGCTTATCGTCAGGTATCGCTGCTGCTGCGTCGACCACCCGGTCGTGAGGCATACCCCGGTGACGTATTCTACCTGCACTCACGTTTGCTGGAGCGCGCCGCTCGCGTCAATGCCGATTACGTTGAACGCTTTACCAATGGTGAAGTAAAAGGCAAGACCGGCTCTTTGACAGCACTGCCGATCATCGAGACGCAGGAAGGTGACGTTTCCGCCTTCGTACCGACTAACGTT
>JAGRHW010000541.1 GCA_020444765.1 Gammaproteobacteria bacterium
GGCTTACCAGCATGGAGTTGACACCGACCGATTTACCCGAGCCGGTGGTTCCGGCGACCAGTAGATGCGGCATTTTCGCCAGATCGGCGACCACCGGCTGACCACCGATATCCTTGCCGAGCGCCAGCGCCAGCGGTGATTTGTTTTCATCGTATCGTTTGGAACGGATAATCTCGCTGAGCTGAACGACCTCGCGGTTTTCGTTGGGAATTTCCAGACCGATGGTGGACTTGCCGCGAATGACTTCGACCACCCGCACACTGACCAGCGACATCGAACGGGCGATATCGCGCGACAGACCGGAGACCTTGCTGGCCTTGGTGCCGGGCGCCAGTTCCAGCTCGAAACGGGTGATGACCGGTCCGGGCTGGACCGCCACCACTTCAGCTTCGACCTTGAATTCGCTCAACCGCTCTTCCAGCAGCCGCGACATCGCGGTCAATTCAATTTCGGTAAAACCGCTGGTTTGCTGACGCGGTTCATCCAGCAATGATAAAGGTGGCAGTTCGCTGTCGCCCGTCGCCTCGAACAGTTTGAACTGCTTGTCCTTATCGGCTTTCTTGGTGGCTTTGACCTTTTTCGCCGGCTTGCTGATGGCATTGACGGCCGCGGTTTTCAATACCGGCAGAGGATTGTCGATCAGCGGCGTTTTCGGCGCCGCCGGTTCGATCACGGGCACGGGTTTGTCCTGTTTCTCCTGCCGGCGCTGTGCTTCTTTGGCGCGTTGTCTTTCCGCCCGCTGCTGATCTTTTTCGAGTTTTGCGGCGATACGTTTCGCATCCCGCTCAGCGCGCATTTTTTCCCGCTGCTCAAGCCGCAGCCGTTTATGCTCGGTGCGGCTGTCGAAGAACTGTTCGATAACACCGGCCAGATTGTTGATGCCGCCCAGCAGCGCTCCGCCAATCGCCTCGATCACATACAGCCAGGAAATCCGGGTCGCCAGCGAGAAAGAACCGACAAACAGCCCCAGCATCATCACCGTCGCGCCAAGAGGCTTCAGGAGCTGCACAAAGTAGCCGGCCACCAGGGAGCCGACCAGACCGCCGCCGTCGACGCCGAGCGGCAGACTGTTCTGGGTAACTTCAAAGTGCAGATCGGCCAGCCCGCAGGCGGTCGGCAGCATGATTGCGAAACCGATCAGCCGTACCAGGGTGAACGGCGCTTTCTCGGCGCGTTGCGGGCGCGCTTCATGAAACATCAGCCAGCCGAAATACGCCAGCATGACCGGCAACAGGTAAGCCATATAGCCAAGCAGATAAAAGGCGACATCGGCGAACCAGGCACCGGCCACCCCGCCGGCATTGCTGACGCGGGAATTCAAACCGGTATGCGACCAGCCCGGGTCCTGAATATTGAAGCTCGACAAGGCCAGCAACAACACGACAGCGATCGCCAGCATGGTAATGCCGGAGATTTCACGCACACCCCGCGACAGGTGACCGATGGCTTCAGGCGACGCACTGCGCGCGACTCTCGCGCCGGGCGTCCTGACGACGGTGCGGCCTTTCGCCCTCGACGCGGTCCGGGTGTTGCTGCTGCCTGCTTTATTGCGGGTTGTTTTTCGGGTTGTTTTGCGTTTCGCCTGTGCCTGTGCCAATGAACTTTCCGTACAAAAAAACCAGGTCTGCTTGATAAACAAGTACCTGTGGAAGATTTTCAGAAGTTGATTTAATAGTTTAGCAGAAGATACGAATTGCTCAGGATTCAATGAGCACAAGCCACGCTGTACTAACAACTGTAATCCCGCCCATCCATCCCCATGATTAAGCAGAAGCTTTCTTTACTGCCGGCAGGCGATTAACTACCATACGGGCAATATTTTATCCGCATGGATACCCAACTTTTCAGGAGTTTTTATGAGCGACCCCAAACACTGCCGTTTACTGATTCTCGGCTCGGGACCGGCCGGTTACACCGCTGCGGTCTACGCGGCGCGGGCCAATCTGAATCCGGTGCTGATCACCGGTCTGGAGCAAGGCGGCCAGCTGACCACCACCACGGATGTGGATAACTGGCCGGCGGCTTTCGAGGGCGTTCAGGGTCCGCAGTTGATGGAAGACTTCCGCAAGCACGCCGAGCGCTTCAATACGGAGATTATTTTCGACCATATCAACCAGGTGGATTTCAGCGTCCGGCCGTTTGTCCTGACCGGTGACAGCGGCACCTATACCTGCGACGCG
>JAGRHW010000542.1 GCA_020444765.1 Gammaproteobacteria bacterium
TTATTCTTTTTTTTCCTTCATCCGCGGCTTAAGAAGTTATAGGCCATTACCTTACACCACTATCTTCTTATCTTGCCTGTGATTGGAAGCCGGGAAGAACGGGGTCTTCTGACAGTTTGCTGCTGGATTCCCGACAAAAGCGCTCGGGAATGACAAATCAGCCGTCGTCCCCGAATGTTTTTGTCGGGGACCCAGCTGCGATTTATCCTTAAACCACCTTCCCCTACGGCTTAAGAAATAAGGGGCCAAGAGGTTCCACCAATGCATGATTCGCTTGCCTGTGATTGGAAGCCGGGAAGAACGGAGCCTTCTGACAGTCCGCAACTGGATTCCCGATAAAAGCGCTCGGAAATGACAAGTTCTTTGTTGTCTCCAAGCACCTTTGTCGGGAATGACGAGTCCTCTGTCGTCTACAAGTCTTTTTGTCACGGCCCGGCAACGGACTATAGTAAACTACCCGGATGGCTATAGAACTCTTTACAAAAATCACCGGCAACGGGCCGCCGTTGCTTATCTTGCACGGTTTGTTCGGCAGTTGGGAAAACTGGGGCTCCCAGATTCGTTTGCTGGCGGAGGATTTCACCATCTATGCGATGGATGCGCGTAATCACGGCCGCTCGCCGCACACAGAGGCAATGGATTACGACGCGATGTCGGATGATGTGCTGCTGACGCTGGAAAAACACGGTCTCGGGCAGGTATCGGTGATCGGCCATTCGATGGGTGGCAAAACCGCTATGCAGGTGGCGCTGAAGTCCCCGCAGTCGATCGACAGGCTGGTCGTGGTCGATATCGCGCCCCGTCACTACGAGCCGGGCCATAACGAGATTTTCCAGGCTTTGTGCGAAATGGATCTGAGCACGCTGCAAAGCCGTGCCGAAGCCGATGAGTTCGTCCAGCAGTGGATCGACGATGTCGGCATCCGCGCCTTTGTGCTGAAAAATCTGGTACGGATTGGCGATGGCTTCGACTGGAAAATGAATCTACCGGTGATTCGCGAACATTATCCGGCCCTGCTTGAGGACATCCACGCACCACAGCGCTTCGACGGGCCGGTGTTGTTTGTCAAAGGTGCGAAGTCGGATTACATTCGGAAAAGCGATCAAACGCGGATAAGTCATCTGTTCCAAAAAAAAAAAAAAAAAATCATCGACGGCGCCGGCCACTGGCCGCATTCGGAAAAAGCCTCGGTGTTTTACAAGATCGTCAATGATTTTCTGCAAGGCGATGACAGGCCGCGCGATTCGCGATAAGCTCCCGCGATTTTTCGGCCCGTTTCGATCATGTCCATTTCCGAACCCCGCGATTCTCTGTACGCCGACCCGCTCGGAAAAATCGATGGTTTTTCCTTCGATGAGCAGGTTGCGCGCGTGTTCCCGGATATGCTGCGTCGCTCGATTCCGGGCTACGGCACGATTCTGACCCAATGCGGTTTATTGGCTGAAAAATACGCACGCGATAACAGCGACATCTACGATCTCGGCTGTTCGCTCGGCGCCACCACGTTTGCCATGCGCAAACGCATTCAGCGCCAGGGCTGTCGTATTATCGCGGTCGATAACAGCCCGGCGATGATCGAGCGTTGCAGACAACTGCTGGCGCAGGATCCGGACAAGATCCCTGTTGATCTGCAGCTTGCCGATATTGCTGATATCGAGATCACACGTGCCTCGATTGTTTCGCTGAATTTCACCCTGCAGTTTTTTGCCCCGGAGCGGCGTCGCGCGCTGCTGCAGGGCATTTATGACGGCCTGTTGCCGGGCGGCGTTTTGATTCTCTCCGAAAAGATCTGTTTCAGCGATCCCCGGCAGCAGGCTTTGCATACCGAGATGTACCACGCCTTCAAGGCCGCCAACGGCTACAGCGAGCTTGAAATCAGCCAGAAACGCACCGCGCTGGAGAACGTGCTGATTCCGGATACCCTGCCCGAGCATCATGCGCGCTTGCAGGCCTGCGGATTCAGCAGTAGCGAAGTGTGGTTTCAGTGTTTCAACTTCGCCTCAATCATCGCTCTCAAATGATTGACGCCGACGCGTTACGGCGCTGCTTCACGGACCCGGCGGGCAGCGCTTTTTGCGAAACCCTGATCGAAGCCGCCGAGCAACGGATTACCGGCATCAACCACGGTGATCTGCCACGTTGGCAGGCAGCGCTGGAGCGGCTGCCCGAGGTTA
>JAGRHW010000543.1 GCA_020444765.1 Gammaproteobacteria bacterium
TCGGTACACTGGTAACTATCACGGACTGGGACAAGGATCCTGACGGCCTGCTGAATATCATGACCACCGGCCAACAGTGTTTTCGTGTGCTGTCCTATGCCGCCAATGCCGATAAGCTGCTGATTGGCGATGTGGAGTTATTGCCTGTCGAGCCGCCGCTTAAACTCGATCCGGAGTTTGCTCCGCTGGCCGAAAAACTCGAGCGCCTGCTTGAGCAGCTCGAAAGCTACGTCAAATATCCGGAAAAGAAACTCGAGGACGCGGTCTGGGTCAGCAACCGCCTGATCGAACTGCTGCCCCTGCAGGACCGCGACAAGATGATCCTGCTGCAAATGCAGTGCGCCAACGACCGCCTGCGCATTCTCCAGCAGATCACATTCGAATAAGTCATTCGGCACGGCTTCGGGCAAAATACCGCCTCCTGCGACGGTTTGACCATCGTCAAAAATATCACTCAAGCCCTTGAAGAAAAGCATCAAACCCTTGTAAACAAAGTACTTTCGGATATTTGCTGCGGTCTGTCACAAACGCACGGGCGATCTGTTCACAATCCCTTATCAATTAGTGACGAACCACCGATTCATGACTTTCCCGGTCAAAGATTCCCGCTTTTCTTCCCGCTATCTCTTTCGAACATTGCGCAAATCGGGTCAGCACTCATAAGAAGTCGCAACCCGCCAAGCCGATGTTCAGCGGCCGGGTGCCGTGCAGGACACGCTGTCATGATCACAACGACGCAGATCGACGGATTCTGACAGCCGAAGACAATAATAATAATGGAACGTTTGGTCGACGTGATGTGTTTGACCAGATAATACCAGCAACACCCATTTGAGCCGGCCTTCGGGCCGGCCACCTTTGTCCGGACAGTCTCGCCAGTTTGCGCCCGCCCGCTTTTTAAGGGGAATTCAAGGGGGCGTCCATGAACTGGCGACAATCAATACTGACTCTCGGCGTCATGCTGAGTGTCGGCGGTGCTCACGCGGGTCCGGCAGGCCAAGCGGGCAGCAGCAAGCACAATCAACTTCACAAAAAATCCCTGCATCTGGCAAACGGTGCATCGCTTGTATTTAAGGCGGAAAACCACCAGGGCATGTCAGTCGCGGAGAATGATATTCTGCTTGGCCCGGCGCCGCAGAGCGATGATGGTATTACAAGCCGTGGTTCCGGTGCGGCAATCATCAGCAGCCGCTGGCCGAACGGCATCATACCCTTCCAGTTCGCTGCCGACATCAGCAATGAGGATGTCCTGGCCCGCATCCGCGAGGCCGTCGCGCACTGGAACGAGCACAGCTCGATCCGCCTGGTCGAACGCACCAAAGCCAACCAGGCTATTTACGAGGATTATCTGGAATTCACCAGCAGTACGGGCTGCGCCTCCTATGTCGGACGGCTGGGCGGCAGGCAGGAAGTCTGGGTGTCCGAGTCTTGTGCAAGCGGCAGTATCGTTCACGAGCTTGGCCATGCCATCGGCCTGTTGCACGAACACACGCGCAACGACCGCGATCAGCACATCGTCATCAATTACGACAACATCATTCCCGGCAAAGAGCACAATTACGCCATTCCGTCCTCCAATGCCGACGACCTCGGTCCTTACGACTATGGCTCGATCATGCATTACGGCGCCAGCTTCTTCTCCAAAAACGGCGGCGATACGATCAGCCCGATCGCCGATATCACCGGCATCAGGATGGGGCAGCGCATTGCGCTCAGCGAGGGCGATCTGCAAGCGGTCGATCTGCTCTACGCCACCGACCTGTCGCTGACCGTCGATACGCCGGAAACAGTCGAAGCAGGCCGGCCGTTCAACCTCAGCGTCAACGTCACGAATCTTGGCGAACTCGGCGCCAGCGAAGTTCTCGTGGTGCTGCCGATCAGCGCGGACAACCAGCTGACGTCGTTCCAAGGCGATGGCTGGTCCTGTGAACAACAGGCCGCGCAGATCGCCTGCGGTCTGGCGATTCTGTCGAGCGCGGACCAGCGCGGTCTCGATCTGACGATCAACAGCAGCTTCGAACCGCCCGCGAGTCTGGATCTCAATCTGTCCTCCAGAACCGCCGATTCGGATCTTGCCAATAACGGCAAACCGCTGCCTGCCGACCAGCAAGATACGCTCGATGAATTTTTCACCGAGCCCATGCTGGCCGAAGCAAACACCTCGTCAACAAC
>JAGRHW010000544.1 GCA_020444765.1 Gammaproteobacteria bacterium
TCATTTGTCAACCGTGTAGATGTCGGTGGGCGGAGTATAATTAAAATAGATGAAATCTGATTATCCATGATTTATCGCAGCACTTCACTGTTGAATATAAGGTGATTGGAGACAGCACTTCACTGTCGATTAAATAAACACAACGATTTGGGACAGCACTTCGCTGTCCATTGAAAAAACATGCACCCGCCGCTGCGGCGGCTAATATCAGGGATCTCAGGAATGTATCAAGAACAATGGATTGCCGGCGTTGATGAAGTCGGCCGCGGGCCTTTGGCCGGTGCAGTGGTTGCGGCGGCCGTGATACTCGGTCCGCAACACGGTATCGACGGTCTTGCCGATTCGAAAAAGCTCAGCGAGAAACGCCGCCAGCAGCTTGATATCGAGATTCGTCAAAAAGCCGTTTGCTGGGCCATTGCCGAAGCCAGCGTCGAGGAAATCGATCGTCTGAATATTCTTCATGCCAGCATGCTGGCGATGCAAAGAGCGATCGAAGCCCTGACCATCAAACCCACCAGAGTCCTGGTTGACGGCAACCGCTGCCCGGCCAGCGAGTATCCTTGCGAGGCGATCGTCGGCGGCGATGCGACGGTTGCTGAAATCAGCGCCGCCGCCATACTCGCCAAGGTTTACCGCGACCGGCAGATGCTGGATCTGCACGCCTTGTATCCGGACTACGGATTCGCCTCACACAAGGGCTATCCGACCAGGCTGCATCGCGAGGCGCTCGAGCGCCATGGCGTGCTTGCCGAACACCGCCGCTCCTTCGCGCCGGTGCGAAACTGTTTGAAAGCCACCTCCTAGCCGGGACTCAGCACTATGCAGGCATCCTTCGTTCATTTGCGGGTTCATTCCGAATACTCACTGGTCGACAGCGTCATTCGCGTCAAACGGCTGGTTGCCAAAGCGGCCGAAAGCATGCCGGCGGTCGCGCTGACCGATCAGAGCAATATGTTCGCCATGGTCAAGTTTTACAAAGCGGCTCTGGCGGCGGGGGTCAAACCGCTGACCGGTGTGGATGTCTGGCTGGAAAATCCCGACGGCGCCGAACCGCTCAGCAAGGCGGTGCTGCTGGCGCAAACCATGGAAGGTTATCGAAATATTACAAGGCTGGTGTCACGCAGTTATCAGCAGGGGCAGCACGACGATCGCGCGATCATTCAGCGGGACTGGCTGTTCGAGTCCGACGCCGGCATCATCGTGTTATCGGGCGGACGCGAAGGCGAACCCGGCAAGGCCATGCTGGCCGACAAACCCGAGCTGGCCGAAGCACTGGCGCGACAGTGGCAAGCGGTGTTCGGAGACCGCTATTACCTGGAACTGCAGCGCACCGATCGCAAGGGCGAGGCACTGGTCAACAACCTGAGCCTGGAGCTGGCGGAAAAACTCGGTATACCGGTCGTGGCGACCAATGACGTGCGCCTGCTCGAGGCCGAGGATTTTGATTCCCACGAGGCGCGCGTCTGCATTCACAGCGGTCGGGTGCTGGCCGATCCGAAACGGCCGAAACCCTTCACCGACCGGCAATACCTGCGCAGCGCCGAGGAAATGTGCGAGCTGTTCCGGGATATTCCCGAGGCGCTCGAAAACACTGTCGAAATTGCCAAACGCTGTAATCTGCAAATCAGACTCGGTGAGTCGGTACTGCCGGATTTTCCGGTGCCCGAAGGTATGACCGAGGACGAGTATTTCACCGAACGCTCGCGGGAAGGCCTGCAGGAGCGTCTGGAGCAACTCTACGACACCGGCCGTGAAGACTTCGCCGAGATTCGCAAACCCTACGACGAGCGTCTGCAGGTCGAGCTGGACGTCATCACGCAGATGAAGTTTCCCGGCTACTTTCTGATCGTCGCCGATTTTATCCAGTGGGCGAAGAACAACGGCGTGCCGGTCGGACCGGGGCGGGGTTCCGGGGCCGGTTCGCTGGTCGCTTACGCACTGAAGATCACCGATCTCGATCCGCTCGAATACGATCTGCTGTTCGAACGCTTTCTCAACCCGGAACGGATTTCCATGCCGGACTTCGATGTGGATTTCTGCATGGACGGCCGTGACCGCGTGATCCAGTATGTCTCGCGCACTTACGGCGAGGAAAAGGTCTCGCAGATCATCACCTACGGCACGATGGCCGCCAAGGCGGTGGTCCGGGACGTCGGGCGGGTCATGGGCCA
>JAGRHW010000545.1 GCA_020444765.1 Gammaproteobacteria bacterium
CCCCTATGGTCGCCAGAAAGATTGCGAGGAAGGATGCAGAGGCCACTGCCATGCATTTTCTCGAAAAGGTCAAGATCCCTGAGCAAGCCAACAAGTACCCCATTCAGCTCTCCGGTGGCCAGCAACAGAGGGTGGCAATCGCCCGATCATTGTGCATGCGGCCCAAGGTCATGTTGTTCGACGAGCCGACCTCAGCACTCGATCCTGAAATGATCAAGGAGGTGCTCGACACTATGGTCGAGCTGGCAGGAGAGGGTATGACCATGATCTGCGTGACCCACGAAATGGGATTTGCTCGCCAGGTCGCCGACCGGGTCATCTTCATGGATGGCGGCAAGATCGTTGAAGAAAACGGCCCTGAGGACTTCTTCAGAACCCCCCGACACGAACGCACCAAGCTGTTTTTGAGCCAGGTGCTTCATCATTAGCCGGATAGCAGGCGGAGATTCTCCCAAGCATATCCAAACAAGAGGAAATGGCGTGAACGCAATTACCCGCATCGAGACCGACGAGCGCAGTAGCCGTGTCGTAATCTTCAACAAGACGGTTTTTATCGGCGGCATGACCGCCAAGGACCGTAGCCAGAGCATAAAAGGTCAAACCAAGCAGGTCCTGGCGAGGATCGAAGGCTATCTGGCGCACGCTGGTACTGATATAAGCCATCTTCTAACAGCTCATATCTGGCTCAAGGACATCACCCGTGACTTTGCGGCTATGAACGAAGTTTGGAACGCATGGACAGCGCCTGGTGCTGCACCAACACGTGCGACGGCTCAGTGCCTGATGGCATCCCCAGAAGTGCTCATCGAAATTGTTGTGACCGCGGCATTGCCGGAATGACTGGAATCATTGATCGTTCAACAATGAAATGAATGACGTGGTCGAATTTTGTCGACCCATCTATTTGCCCGATGTCGATCGGTAAGAGATCGAAGCGCTAGCCGACTTCGAATCCTTCGGGATTCTTAAAGAGATTACGGGCCGCAAGCGGGGCCGCGTTTTCAGCTATCGTGCCTATCTCAGTATTCTCAGCGAGGGTACCGATCCGCTGTCTAAAAGTCAGTGACGAAGACGGACGCCGCCGGGTAACAGCGCCGGCTTATGATCCGTTAATCCTGGAACGCAGGAACTTCAACGAACAGCCTTGATGCCTTCGAGAATCAGGGTGGTTGCCATGCGTGCGTAGTCTTCGCGGCTGATCGGGCCACCTTCTTTGAACCACATGTAGACCCAGTTCATCATGCCGAACAGCGACATGGTCACCGGCATCAGCAGTGGGCGTTGCGGCTTGTCGAGTTCCGGATGAATCTCCCTGATCACGGCCGAAAACCGCTTGACCACCCGCCGTTCTATCGCTTTCAGCTGTGCCGTTTGTTCCTCCGACAAGACCGGGCCTGCATTGAGCTGAACCTTGTGCTGATCATCGGCGCCGCGATAGGCTTCGAGTACGGTCATCACCAGTTTTTCCAGGCGTTGCCGGGGTGGCAGCGTGGGGTCGTCTTCTTCCACCAGGGCCTGTTCCAGGGTGTCGAGATGGGTGTGGATGATGGCGAAAATCAGGGCATCTTTTGACGGGTAATAATGGTAGAGAAGTGATTTGGATACGCCGGCGGCGCTGGCGATCTGCGACATGGAAGCTTTTTCCATGCCTTGCGTCGCAAACACCCGGGCGGCGTCGAGCAGGAGGCTGTGCTGCTTTTCCTCGAAATCACTGGCACGTGTTCTGGCCATGGTTGTTACAGGGCTCCTTCTTTAAACAATAAGTTGGCAACGACAAAACGTTCGAGGGGCATCATGCTCCCCGAACGTATGGGCGCTTATTGTGACCGGCTGGTTAAAATAAGACCAGCCGGTCGGCCAATTTATTTGATTTACTTCGGCCGTTTGTCGACAACGCGTTTGGCTTTGCCGTCGGAGCGGACGATTTGTTCCGGTTCGTGTATCTCGATACCGGTGGAAATACCGACCACGGACTTGATGTGGTGCGAGAGCTCCTTGGCGGAAGCCTTGCGCGACTCGTCGTCGACCGCATCCGCGGCGGCTTCCACGTGGACGATCATGGCATCCATGCGGCCTGAGCGGGTCAGCTCGATCTGAAAATGCGGCGCCAGGCCCCGGCATTTGAGGATCTGTTCCTCGATCTGGGTCGGGAACACGTTGACGCCGCGCA
>JAGRHW010000546.1 GCA_020444765.1 Gammaproteobacteria bacterium
TGATGACGATGGCAATCACCCAGGCGAAGACCGGGCGGTCAATGAAAAAATTGGCCATGATCTACTCCTGATGCCTAGTGCTGTTCTTCGTTGGCAGGTTTGCCGTCTTCCAGTGGTTGGACGGTATCGCCAACCTTGATTTTCTGCAGCCCGGAATAGATCACCCGGTCGCCGGCGTTAAGGCCGGCGCTGACCAGCCACCGGTCGCCAATCGTGCGCGAAACCGTCACTTCGCGTTGCTCGACCACATTGTCCGCATTGACCACCAGCGCTGACGTGCCGCCGCCCGGCGTGCGTGTAATACCTTGTTGCGGGGCGAGCAGGGCGTCTTCCAGGGTTTCGGTGGCCAGGCTGGCTCTGACGAACATGCCGGGCAGCAGGAGGCCGTCCTGGTTTTCAAACAGTGCGCGGGCATTGAGCATGCCGGTGCTTTGATCCACGCTGGATTCGGAAAACTTGAGCAGGCCGGTCTCGTTGTAGACCGTACCGTCTTCCAGAGTCAGGGTGACTTCCTGTACCTGGTCACTGCCTTCCTGACGTGACCTGGTGGCGGCAATCGCATTGCGCTTGATATCGACATAGACAGGCGAGAGCTGTCTGATGGTGGTCAAGGCAGTCGTTTGCTGCGCCGAAACCAACGCGCCTTCGGTAAAGTTGGAGCGGCCGACAATCCCGCTGATGGGCGCGGTAATGCGGGTGTAGTCCAGGTTGATCTGGGCGCTTTGTACCGCGGCGTTGGCGGCCTGGATCTGTGCCTTGGCCTGCTTCGAAGCGGCCAGCACTTCATCGGCTTCCTGCTGACTTACCGCCGATTTGCGCAACAGCTCCTGATAACGCCGGGCTTTGCTGTTGGCCGCTTCGGCATTTGCCTGAACCACCGCCAGTTCGGCCTTGGCGCTGTCCAGCGCGGCCTGATAAGGCGCCGGGTCCACCTGATACAGCAGCATGCCCTGTTGTACCTCGGTGCCTTCATCAAACAGGCGTTTCTGGATGATGCCGCTGATTTGCGGGCGCACCTCGGCGATACGAAAAGCCGTCACACGGCCCGAGCTGTTCTCGCTGAGCTCGACCGTTTCCGGAGCCAGGGTTTTGACGTCCACCATCGGCGGCGGAGGTGGACCACCCGGTGCGGCTGATTGCTCGCTTTGCGGCTGGCAGCCTGCCAGTGTCAGTGCGGCCAGACCCAGTGCCAGGTAGCCGGAAAAGCGCGCAGCGGTCATTCGTATGCTCATGTCTGATTCTCGTTCACGGTTCAGTGTTTTTCGGAATTGTTCTGGTGTTTCGGCTGGTGTCAGCAGCCGGTTATCACGCCGGTTCGTTAAAAAAAGGTGTCAGTACATCCATCATCAGCCTGGCCAGTTGTTCGGCGCTGCGCTCGGCTTCCTGCCCGTCACAGACGAAGGGGTGCAGGGAGCTGGAGTCATAATGTTGCTTGGCCATGCCGAAGATCATTTCCGACAGCAGAAACGTATCGCAATCGGGTTTCAGCATTTCCAGCAACTGCATAAACGGTTGCTGCACGCGACTGCAGATAAAGCTGCCCAGAAAGGCCAGGCGCGTTTCGTCGGCATCCAGCATTTCCCACTGCATCAGTTTGTGAAACCGCCGGTCGCGCTGCATTTCGGTGACCATGATGGTGATGAAATGCTCCAGGCATGCCAGCGGGTCCTCACTGAAGGACATGGCGTCGAGCAATGGCCTGGATTTGCTTTCAAACGTCGCGGATACTGCCTCACGATACAGCGCATCCTTGTTGGCAAAGTGGTTGTAAAGCGCGGGCGGGCTGATGCCGACCGCGTTTGCAATATCGCGCATCGAAACACCGTTATAGCCGTGTTTGGAAAACAGTGTGATCGCAGTTTCCAGGGAGCGGTGTTTTGTCGGATTGGTGGAAGTTTGGATCATTAGCGCAAGATTGTTAATTAACGTTCGTTAATATTGTCAAGATGGATGGGAGCTGTCAATTACGAATCGGGCAAGATTGACGGCGGCGTGGGGCAGACCGGTTTGCTCAGCATGATCCCGGGAACCGGCTTTTCTGTCTGGCAACAGATTGCCCGGGTGGTGAAGCCATTGAAAAAAACGGCCTCCGGCCCCACCGTGATCAATTGTTACGGACTCTTTAATTTAGCCGAATTATCAGCCGGCTCAAGTGCCT
>JAGRHW010000547.1 GCA_020444765.1 Gammaproteobacteria bacterium
CTACATAGTCCTCACCGGCAAGCGCCGTATCGCCGCTCGCGCCCAGTGAATAATTGACCGATACCGCGCCATCCGTGCCGCTCGCCCGCAATACCCGCACTTGCAGTGTTCCGGCAGCCTCGGCCACGGTATACGACGCCTGCTCGATACCCAGTGTGCCGTTTTTGACCGGCGTGGTATTGACGATTTTCACACTGGCGCTACGCGGGTCAGATAACTGCGCGCCGCCGCTGACGTCCAGCAGGCTGAGCGTCAGAAACTCATCGCCTTCGACCAGCGTATCTTCGCGCACCGTCAGGGTGACGCTTTTTTCGCCGGTATCGCCCTCGGCCCAGCTCAGGGTTTGCTCCAGCGGTTCGTAATCGGCCCCACTGCTCGCGCTGTCGTCATCCGCCCCGGACCGAACCTTCACCGACACCTGACCGGCGCTGCCGCCGCTGCGTCTGATACCGATGCTGAGACTGCCGTCGCTCTCATTCACTGTGTAGCTGCCGCTCGAAAAAGACAGTGTACCGGCGCTGCTGGCATCCTGAATGGTGATCCGGGCGCTGTCGGGATCGCCCAGTGTCGCGCCGCCCTCCGGAGAGGAAAGCACGATGCTGACGAATTCGTCGGCCTCGCGTTGCTGGTCGGCCAGCAGGCTGAGAGTGATCTGCTTGGCGGAGGAATCCCCATCCGCCCAGCGCAGGGTGCCGGAACCGGACTTGTAATCAGCATCCGCGGTCGCCGTATCGCCACTCGCGCCGATACGATAGGCAACCGACACCGCGCCGTCGCTGCCATCTCTGCGCAAGACGTCGAATTTAATGTCGCCGGCATTTTCCGCGCTGGTATGCGTGGCGTTTCTGAAGCTGATCACGCCCGGCCTGGGCAGCACAGTGCTGTCCTTGATCGTCACCGTCGAAGAGCTGCGCTGACCGAAGTCGGCACCGGCAACATCATCGAGAAAAACACTGAACGATTCGTCCTCTTCGACCAGGCTATCGGTTTTCAGCGGCACGGTGATCCGCTTGTCGGCGCTGTCGCCATCGGCCCAGCGGACCCTCGTCGTGCCTTCGGTATAATCTTCTCCTTCAATCGCCGAGTCACCCGAACCGCCATAACCGATAAACGCTTCAGCCACACCGGCATCACCATTGACCCGCTTCAATATCAGTACCGCCTCGCCATCAGACTCACTGAACTGATAGGACGACTGGGCAAATTCCACAAGCCCGGTCGCCGGCGGTACATCGATGATCGTCAAGGTCGCGCTTGGCGTATTGCCGGTGGTCGCACCAACCGGTTTTGTCAGAAAGAGACCGACCGTTTCCCTGCCTTCGTTTCCGTCCTGATCCTGCAGAACCTTGACGCTGAAGGTTTTCGGCCCGTCCTCGCCATCCTGCCATCTCAGCGTGCCGCTGACCCGGGTATAATCCTCTCCCGGGGTTGCAGTATCCTGATTGCCGCCAAGCGAATAACCGACTTCCGCGACACCATCGCTGCCGCCGCTGCGCAACACTGCAATATTGATGAAATCACCGTCTTCCCTGATCTCCCAGTTGGCTTTTTCAAAATTCACCTCACCGGCATTCCGGACGATTGGCGGGCTGTCGGCGATAACAATCCGGGTGCGCGTTATCTTACCGGCGCCGGCGCCCCCCAGATCCGTTATGAGCAGATCAAAGGCTTCGTCGCCTTCCTGACCATCGTCATCCTGCAGCATCGTCAGTCCGAAGGATTTTGTACCGCTCTCGCCGGACCGCCAGCTGACCGAATCGCTGTCGAGACGATAATCCCTGCCCTGGACGGCAGTGGCACGCTCTGATACCGATCTCGCCTCCAGCTTGACGGTAATCGCCCCGGCGCTGCCGCCGCTGCGCTGAAGCTCAACCGTGACACGGCCATCATCCTCGGCAAACCGGTAAGACTGGCTGTTAAAGGTAACCGTGCCGGGGCTGACATCCTGCCCCAGTGCCGTGCCAAGCGATAACACGCTGACGAGCAAGAGCAAAAGCAGCCGTGTGAGCCCATTGTTCTTCAAGACCGGAATCTTCATTGGTATTCTCCCTGGATGCAATCCGGCAGCCTGTACCTGAACCGCTGATCCAAATAACGCCGGTGTAATCGCTTAGGTTGCAACGGCTTGTATCAATCTGGCTATAAGAAAGAAGT
>JAGRHW010000548.1 GCA_020444765.1 Gammaproteobacteria bacterium
TGCAATTATTTTTTTGCCGATTTCTATTTCGGCGAGGACATCGCCCAAGCGGATTTCGTGCATTATCCCGAGGAGCGCTGGTTTCCGGCCGGTGCCTCGCTGCATCCGGAATTGCTCGATGATGCCAAGCTGCGTGAGTTTTATTTTCCCGAAGCGCACGGTGATGTACCCGGTCTGATCGACCTCAACTCGGGAAACGCCGACCGTGGTATTTGCGCCCTGCCGCTGACCCGGGTTGCCGATGCCAGGACGATCTGGTTTCCGGTCAATCTGATCGGTAATCTGTATGTCAGCAACGGCATGTCGGCAGGCAATAACCGCTTCGAGGCGCGGGTCCAGGCGCTCTCGGAAATTCTCGAACGCGCGGCGAAATTCACGATTATCCGCGAACAGATCTGCCTGCCGGATATTCCCGAACAGGTCATCGGGCAATTCCCGCTGATCCGCCAGGGCATCGAAGAATTGCGCGCATCCGGCTTTGGCATCCTGGTCAAGGACGCCTCTCTCGGCGGACGTTTTCCGGTCGTCAACATCACGCTGCTCAATCCCCGGGACCAGGGTTGCTATGCCAGCTTCGGCGCGCACCCACGCTTTGAAATCGCCCTTGAACGGGCGCTTACCGAGTTATTACAAGGCCGCGCACTGGACAAGCTCGATGGATTCCCGCCGCCTGACCTGGACACCGAGGCAGTCTCCAGTGCGCAAAACCTGGAAACCCATTTCATCGATTCAAGCGGCGTAATCGGTTGGCGCTTTCTGCACAAGCAGGCCGATCACGAATTCACACCCTGGGATTTCTCCGGCGACAGCGAAACGGAGTTCAACACGCTCTGCGGGCTGATCCATGCGCTCGGCCACGACATCTATATCGCCGATCTCGAACACCTTGGGGTTTATGTCTGCCGTATTCTGGTGCCGGAGTTGTCGGAAATCTATCCGGCCGACGATCTGGTTTGGGAAAACAACAACGAAGGCCTGGTCTTTCGCGAGAGAATTTTAACTTTACAACAACTGACACCCGGGGAATGTGCAGCGCTGCTCGATGAGCTGGCCTCCGGCGGTTATGACGAGCAATATCCCATCGCGCAGCTGATCGGCATTGCGCCGGAGCCCGGCACCTTGTGGGAGGAATTACGCCTGGGAGAATTAAAGACCCTGCTTGCGATCCGCGCGGAACGTACCGATGAGATTCTCGATGGCTGCGACTGGCTGACGATGTTTGCCCAGATCAATCCGCAACGGCTGCAAATCTATCGCTGCATCGCAGCTCTGTTACAGCTCGACGAACCGGAAAACTATCTGCCCGGTCTGCAAAAACTGTTCGATGAAAAGACGCTGCAATCAGCGCGGGATTTACTCGATCATAAAACCCCGTTCCTCGGACTCGAATCCCCCGGAACATCGCTGAAAGGTTTTGAACTGCACGGCAAACTTATCCAGGCGCTGCGGAAACTCCGCGCCGTTATGTAAAAAAAACCGGCCCGGAGACAGGTCTTGTACTTCGCCTCTAACTGGCATAACCTTGATCCCGTAAATCTCAGTTGACCCAAACATGAGGAAGTTTCCATGATAACAACACGCAAGCTGGTGCTCTGCGCCGCTTTTGCCACGCTTTTCGCAAGCCCGTCCTTCGCCGCCAAAACCCTGGTATTCTGCTCGGAAGGCAGTCCGGAAGGCTTCAACCCGCAGCTCTACACAGCCGGCACCACCTTCGACGCCAGCTCGCGGCCGGTTTATAACCGCCTGGTCGAATTCGAGCGCGGCACCACCAATATCGTTCCGGCGCTCGCCGAGAGCTACAGCGTTTCCGACGATGGCCTGGAGTACACATTCAATCTGCGCAAAGGGGTCAAATTCCACACCACCGATGACTTCACACCAACCCGTGACTTCAATGCCGATGACGTGGTGTTCTCCTTTATGCGTCAGTTCGACAAGGAGCACCCCTATCACAGTATTTCCGGCGGCGCCTACGAGTATTTCAACGGCATGAGTATGCCGGACCTGCTGAAGGATATCGTCAAAGTCGACGACTACACGGTCAAGTTCGTGCTCAACCGGCCCGAATCGCCGTTCATCGCCAACCTCGGCATGGATTTCGCGTCGATCTTCTCGGCCGAATACGCCGATGCCATGATGGCC
>JAGRHW010000549.1 GCA_020444765.1 Gammaproteobacteria bacterium
CCGTAACTTGTCCCACCAAGCTACCGGTTCAGCAGCTCGATGAACGCTCGGTCTCGAAAGATCGTTAACAAGCGAGAGCGCTGAACCGACCCGATTTTAACTCGAACAGTCGAATGGGCTTCTAAGCCCGAATTTAGCAAGGACGAGTCATCATGACAAACCTTAAAAAGAGTAAAACACCCGTCAATGTCGGTGTGGATGTCGGTAAGCAGTTTTTGGATATCCACATCCATGAAAAAAATTGTTACTGGCAAGAGCAGAATACCCCTGCCGGGATCAAACGTATCTTAAAACGCCTGACCTATTATCAGGTCCAACGCCTGGTCGTTGACGCCACAGGCCGCTATGAGTTTGCCTTAACGGAGGCGGCCTTTGATAAAACGATTCCCGTGTGTATCCTCAGGCCCTTGTCCGTGCGCCGTTACGCGGGGGCCATTGAGCAATTGGCCAAGACCGATAAAATCGATGCCGCGCTCATTGCCGAGTATGCCGCCGTCATTCAACCCAGGCCAACGCCCAGAAAAAGCAAAAGTCTCATCGCGATCAAAGATCTACTGGCCAGACGACGACAGATTATGGAAATGCGGACCCAGGAGTTGACTCGTCTCAAGATCATGGGCAACGCGTTTGCTGTCTCCTGTAAACGCCTGATCAAAACCTTTGATGCTGAAATCCTGAGAATGGAGAAAAAACTCAATCAACAGGTTCAACAACAGGCTGAGTGGTGTCAACGAAAGGCGATCTTAACCTCCGCTCCGGGCGTGGGAGATACACTCGCCTATACGCTTTTAGCCGATATGCCGGAACTCGGCACGCTCTCGAATAAACAGGCCAGCGCCCTGGTCGGCGTTGCACCCATTAATCGAGACAGTGGCAGGTGGCGAGGCAAACGACGTATTCAGGGCGGACGGGCCAGTGTGCGAACCACCCTGTATATGGCCACCTTGAGCGCCACGCAATGCAACCCTGTCATTAAAGCCTTTTACCAAAAGCTGGTCGCTTCAGGTAAACATAAGAAAGTTGCTATCACCGCTTGCATGAGAAAGTTTATTACCATCCTTAATGCGATGGTCAGGAACAAGCTTGAATGGGCTTACTGATCTTTTATTTACGGGGTTGAGCCACAGTCGCTTGTTAGGCAATAATTTCATGGTAGCTGGGGGAACGGCTCTGGGAATGGCTTTGACCTAAATTCATACCATGATCCTTGCCAGCCTCTTGGATTAGGATCCCATTCCGCATTACTCAAATCTACTATAACGCACAAGGATTGGTTCCATTTGGAACTAGGGCCTCTAGCTTCTTTACATCGGTCTTCAGACCAATGACAGTGAACAGAAAATTGTTTTGGTCCTTCTTCCAAACGGTCTTCTTGATAGCACCAACCTGAAAGTGGAGGCGCTTCCGTCCAAGTGGCTGATGATGGCAAAGGAACGCTTTTTATTAAGTCATTTTTAGTCGCATCATTTATTGGCACACCCGAATAACGATTTAGAACTTCTGTTGCCCAGGTTCGCAGATTTTCCGTCTCTTTCGCTGGGGGTGCCTGAAGAATCGAAACACCTAACTCAACAAACTTTGCTTGTACTTCTCTTTCAGAAATTGCGGAAGTATACCAATGGCCCACCAGAGCAATTGCAGCTGGCACGAGAACAGCACTAAGTATCTTAAATTTCTCCCAACCGTCCATTGAATTCCTCCACTAACGCCTACATAACCGGCCCTTTGAACCTGTGACTTTTTGTGGCAATACCGAGCGAAGCGAGGCCACAAAAAGGCGCAGGTTTACGGGGTCCGCGTTTATGTATTTGTTAGATCATGCTCTTTGTGAATACTCCACCGGCTCAAGCCGGTGGCTTCCTGTTACGGCTGAAGCCGGATTGATCGGCTGTTCAGCCGATGGCTATCGCTGCACAACCTCAAAATCGTCGTCTGGCTCAGGCGGTGTTTGCCCCTTTATGTACTCTTTCCAGACCTCATCTGTGACGTTACCACTGGGGCAAACCCAGTAACCTCTTGCCCAAAGATGCTGGCCCCAGAACTGCCTTCTCAGTGATTTGTATTCTCTCAGAAGACTGTGTGAGCTCTTTCCTTTTAGATGCTGAACCGCTCGTGAAACCGACAACTATGGCGGTATA
>JAGRHW010000054.1 GCA_020444765.1 Gammaproteobacteria bacterium
CGATGATGATGTAAAACACCAGCAGCGCCATCAGCAGTTCGAAGCGGCTCAGCTCAAAACTTGCGATCCATTCCGCCAGCGATCGGGGCAGGCCTGTATAACCCATCGACAGCGAGAGGAATGAGGCGCCCATAAGGATCAATGCAATCATGGCGGATGTGCGTACCGCGCCAAGCGTGCTTTCGGTAAAGGTGTGCAGGTTCATCGAGCCCTGCAACGTCGCCAGCACCAGCGCGCCGATCACGCCGAAGGCGGCGGCTTCGGTCGCGGTGGCGATGCCGGTATACATCGAGCCGATAACGAACAGGATCAGCAGGATGACGGGGATCAGGAATTTCGAGGCGGCGAGTTTTTCGCTGAAGCTGCTGCCGGCTTCCTGCTCGATGCTATTGTCCTTGTTGAACAGCGCCCAGATAACCACATACAGCATAAACAGCGAGGCGAGCAGAATACCCGGCAGGATACCGGCCAGAAACAGTTTCGAGATCGACTCATTGATCGACACCCCGTAGACGATCAGGGTCAGCGACGGCGGTATCATCAGGCCGAGCGTCGCGGCGCCGGCGAGTGTGCCGATAATCAGTTTGTCCGGATAATTGCGCTTTTTCAGTTCCGGGATGGAAATCTTGCCGACGGTCGTGAGCGTGGCGGCGGACGAGCCGGAAACCGCCGCGAAAATAGTGCAACCGACGATATTCGAGTGCAGCAGGCCGCCGGGCAAGTGGCTCATCCAGGGCGCGAGACCTTTGAACATATCCTCCGACAAACGGGTCCGGTAGAGAATCTCACCCATCCAGATAAACATCGGCAGGGCGATCAGCGACCAGCTGGTCGAGGAGGCCCAGATAACCGTCAGCATGGCGTCGCCGGCCGGCCGCGAGGTGAACAGCTCGATGCCGACCACGGCTACGCCCATTAAGGCAAGCCCGACCCAGACGCCGGTGCCAAGCAGCAGAAACAGAATGAACAAAAACAGAACGGTCAGTTCAATATGTTCCATAAGCGCCTGCTCAGGCCTCGTCCGCCAGCGGTTCCGTAAACGGAAACCGGCCGCTGAGCAGCCAGTACAGCCGTTCGGCCAGCACCAGAAACAGGCAGAGAGTGCCGGTGCAGACGATCAACAGCTGCGGAATCCATAGCGGCGTTGCATCCTGTCCCTGGGAAACTTCGTGGAATTTGAAGGACCAGTAAGTCATCTTGCAGGCGTAGTAAAAGAAATACCCGGCCAGCCCGGTGCCGATGACATGGCACCACAATTCCAGGGCGAAATGCAGCCGCCTGGACAGATTGAGAAACAGCGACACGCGGATATGCGCGTTGTGATGCATGGCATGGCTCAGTCCGTAAAACGAGGCACCGGCCATGCAATAACCGCCGTAGTTGGTCACGCCCGGGGTTGCAAAACCGAACAGCCGGCCGAACACCTGAACGACGATCAGCAACAGAATCAGGATCAGAAAACCCGAAGCGATCCAGCCGCAGGCGGTAAACAGTCGGGCGAATTTGCTTTCAGGCATGTCAGGGCATCCGAAGCCGGCAACCGGGGGCGGCCGGCTTCGTCAGCGTCGACTTACTGCTTGTAAGCGTCCAGAATCGCGGCGCCGGCGTCACCGGCCGCCGCCTTCCACTCATCGGTCATGACTACGCCGATTTCTTTCAGATCCTGTTGTAATTGATCACCGGCGGGCGCGGTTTTCATACCGTTGGCGGCCAGCTGCGTGACATACCAGTCGGCAAGCTGGTTGGATTTGGCGGTACCGGCCTTTTCCGCCAGCATGGCGAGGCCTTTGACAATGTTGCGCGTTGCCTCGTCAAGCCCGTCCCAGGCGTCCTTGTTGACGAACACGTAGTTGCGCGGCAGCCAGGCGTTGACGTCGTAGAAGTTGGTCAGATGTTCCCAGACTTTCTGGTCGTAACCGGTGGAACCGGATGAAATCATGGATTCCACCACGCCGGTCGCCAGCGCCTGTGACAGCTCGGCCGCTTCCACCTGAACCGGCTGCATGCCCATCAGTTCCGCGAGTCTCGCAGTGGCAGCGTTGTAGGCCCGGAACTTGACGCCCTTGGCGTCCGCTTTGGAATCGACATCCTTTTTGAAATACAAGCCTTGACCCGGCCACGGTACTGAATAGAGCAAGACGAGGTTGTCTTTGGCGAGGGCTTTTTCAAGTTCGGGTTTGGCTTTTTCCCAGAGCTTGATGGAGTCCTCGAAGGAGGTTGCGAGGAATGGTACCGAATCGAATCCGTACACCGGGTTGTCGTTGGCGTGAGCCGACAGCAGTCGTTCGCCGATCTGCGCCTGGCCGGTTTGCACCGCACGTTTTATTTCCGCGCCGCCGAACAGCGAGCCGCCGCCATGCACGACGATCTCCAGTTTGCCGCCGGTCGCCAGCGTGACCGCCTCGGCGAAGTCCTTGCCGTTTTGTGTATGAAAGTTACCGTCCGAGTAAGCCATCGGCATGTCCCATTTTTCCGCGAGAACGACGGGACTGGCGATGAGTAGTGAAAGCGTGGAGGCGGCGATGGCCGTCAATTTTCTGATCATTCCGATGTACCTCTTGCCGATTTTGAAGGGTTGGAGGGAGTTCGCCGAAACATGGTTGATCAAATGCCGGGTCGAGTCAAGAATCGGGATCGATCAGGCTCCGGCCAGCCAGTTGAGCGTGTCGACCAGATCGTAGACCGGAAGTCCGCTACGCTTGCGCAAAGAAGGTTTGTAGGGCGACAGATTGGTGCACTCAAGCAACAGGCAGCGCAGGTCCGGATGGTTCGTGGTCAACGCATCGGCCGCCTGCAAAACGTCCGCCAGAGCGAGCACCGGGTTGAGGGCTTCCTCATCATTGCTGATGACGCGGTGCAGCTCCCGGCCGTTCTCGATGCCGGCGACGGCAAGTTGCCGGGAGTGATTTCCGCAAAAATGCTCCGGCGTGAGTTTGCGGCTGTCGAAGGTCAACACACCGATGGCCGAATCGCCGCCGTGCAGCGTTCGCAGCAAGGGGATCAGGGCCAGTGATGAGGCGATAAACGGCACGCCGAGCCGGGCCTGAACGCGGCTCTGTACCGGCCCGAGAAAACCGCAACTGGTGGTAATCAGCCCGGCGCCGCGCGACTCCAGCCCGATGGCCGCCTGCAGAATCTCCTCGACGAGATCCATCGCGATCGTCGGGCCGACAATATTGCCGACACGGCTTTTTTCCAGTTTGACGTAATCCACCTTGCCGCGAAAACTCGCCGGATTGCCGATGTCGCCGACCAGCCGCGGAAAGCGCGTGTTGAGCATGATAACGCCGGTTGTCTTCATGGTGTTCATCCTGATCTGTGGCGCCGCAACGGTTTGTAAAACGCGATCAGCATACCGGCGATGACCAGGTAAAGCCCGATATATTCGGCGGTACTCGTCTGGTAGTCGATAACCCGGCCGGCGATCACGGGTACGCCGGCCGGCACCATGGCTGTAAAAAGCGTATCGAGTTGCGGGCCGAGAACCCGTACCGTATGACCGTACAAAAACAGCGCAAGCAAACCGACCATCAAACCCTGATAGACCAGTTGCAAGGCCAGCATGTCCGGTGAGCCGGCCGGTAAATCACGCGCAAGAAAATACCACACGAGATAAGGCGAAGACCCCAGGCTTGCATAAAAAACGGCCTCGGCGGGTGGAACCTGCCAGCGACGAATGGCGATCGCGTACAGCGCCCAAAGCAGGGCGCCGATAAAGAAACATAAATCGCCGAGCAGGTAAATCAGCGCAAACCCGTCATCGCTCCAGATAATACCTACTGCCGCCAGAATACACGACAGCGCGATCCAGTGATCCGCCTCGACGGCCTGGCCGAGCAGAGGGCGGCTCAACAGACCGATCAATACCGGCACCAGCCCGAGCGAAATGGCCGCGCCGTGCGTAACCGGCGCAAATTGCAAGCCGGCAATATTGATCAGCGTAAAGGGCGCCCCGGCAAACGCTGTTATCGCCAGCATGTGCAGCCAGCGGACGGTTCGCCCCTCGCGCAACGTCCAGATCAGCCACGGTACGGCGATTAACAGCGTACCGATAAAACGCACTGCCGTCAGGTCCAGGCTGGTCCAGCTTTCGCGGATGGCCAGCACCGACAGGGAGCCGTGCGCACCCCAGATCAACACGCTCAAAAGGCCGGACATCACGGCGAGAAAAATCTGCAAGACAACTCCCGGGAGGAAAAAGTTCAAATACGCAAGCCCACATCATACAATGCCGCAAGCGCATCCGCGCCATTCCGATTCGCGACAACACCGGACAAACCGCCATGCCCGCAAATTCCACAGGAAACGAATTCACCGTCACACTGCTCGGCACCGGCTGCCCGGCCGCCAGCGAACGCCGCTTCGGGCCGTCTGCCCTGGTGCAAATGGGCGGCAGGAATATTCTCGTCGACGCGGGCTCCGGCGTCACGCAACGACTCGCCGCGCTCGGCCTGAGCGGCGCCGATATCGATGCGCTGCTGATCACCCACCTGCACACCGATCATGTTATTGACCTTTATCAGCTGATCATCTCCAGCTGGCACAAAAGCCGCGACCGCAAGTGGATGATTTACGGACCTCGGGGATTCAACCGTTTTGTAGAAAATACAATGCAACTCTGGCAAAAAGAGCGAGAACTGCGCATAAAATTCGAGCAACGCACCAGCACCGTCGCGTTCGATATCGAGGTAATCGAACTCAATAATGAAGAGCCGCTCGAATTTGGCGAAGGACTTGTAAAGCCGGTACTGGTCGAACATAAACCCGTCGTCCCGGCCTGGGGGTTCAGCTTTGCTTATCAGGGCCGCAAGGCTGTCATCTCCGGCGACACCCGCTACTGCGAAAACCTGATCCACGCGGCGCAAAATGCCGACCTGCTCGTGCACGAAGTGTTCGTCCACGACGGCATGGAAGTCACCGGCACCCGAACCGCCAAAGGCCTCAAAGCCGTCGCCTCCTATCACACGCTCTCTACCGAAGTCGGCCAGGTCGCAGCCGCCGCCAACGCCCGCGCCCTGTGCCTCACGCACCTCGTGCCGCCCGACGCCGATACCACCAAACTGATAACGCAAGCCGCAAAAAGTTACTCCGGCCCGGTGATCGTGGGCGAGGACCTGATGACATTTGATTTGCTGACGCGGGTGGCTAGGAAGGGGGAGGTTACGTTTGGGTTTTGAACGTCCTAGGATAATGCGAAGTTTTATTCCGCGGATGCAGAACGCAGTGTCATCAAGATTAAAATAATATACAAAAGCAGAAATTGTGAGCGCAAAGATCGATGGGGATAAGCGAGGCCGGGTCACGTAATAAAGCAGGAACCGATAGGAAGCCGCTCAACGCAAACGAATCGGCGCCTGACCAAACTGGCTGTGAAAAGCGCGATTCAATGCTTCCCCTGAGCCATAGCCGTAACGCCGTGCGACGGTCTGGATGCGTTCGCCGCGTTCGACGTCCTGGCGCGCGAGTATCATGCGCCAGCGTCTGAGATAGGCTTGCGGTGTTTCGCCCACCCGTTGCAGAAACAGTTCGGCGAACCGACTAATTGACAGGCCTGCAGTACTGGCCATGTCCTCGTTTTTCCAGCGTTTGCCGGGCGCTTCGTGGATGGCCACGATGGCGCGGCTGAGTCGCGCGTCCGCCAGGCCGCCGAGCAGGCCGACGCTGGTTTTGCCTTCTTCTATCTGATTGCGCAGCAAATGCACGATCAACACTTCGCCCAGTCGGTTGAGTACGGCGCTGGCGCCACAGCGCGCTGCGTCGGCTTCGGCGCGGATGAGCTGCACCAGCATCAGCATTTGATTATCACCGGCAACGGGCAGGTCAACGCGCTCGGGCAGTGCGGCGAACAGGGGGTTATCGCTGCCTCCCCATTCGGTCCAGGCGCAGAACAGAACGGCCTCGTGTTGCCCGGGGTCAGGTTCGATGCTGCTGCGCGGGGAAAGCAGGATTCGGCAGGGAAGGGCGTTCAGGGTATTTTCAAACACGATCAGATTGGCGTGTTCCTGGTCCGCCGGGATGACGCGCAACGAGAAGCGGGAAATAAGGGCTGACAGGCGGTCGTATCGGGACATATCGTGGTTATAGTCAGATAATTCGGATTTATCTGATTTTATATCCTGTTAGGCTATAACTCAATTTCAATCGACAGGATAGCCATCATGCTGATGCCACGGCAAAAAACACCTGACCTGAGTGTTCGAACGCTTGAACATGGCGACTTTGATCTTGCTACTGAAGCCTCGCAGCGTGGTACCGTGATCTGCTTTTATCGCGGTTTGCATTGCCCGATTTGCGCCAATTACCTGAAGGATTTCGAGCGCCAGGTGCCGGAGTTTGATAAGCGCGGTGTAAATGCCATCGCCATCAGTTCGGACGACAAGGAGCGCACGCGTGCAATGGCGGAGAAAATCGGCGCCACTCAGCTGCGGTTTGGCTATGGCCTGAGCCTTGCCAAGGCGCGGGAATGGGGTTTGTATATTTCAACCTCGCGCGGCAAGACATCGATCGGGATTGAAGAGCCCGCCTTGTTCTCGGAGCCGGGCCTGTTTATGGTGACGCCACAGCAGACCTTGTATTACGGATCGGTGCAGACCATGCCGTTTGTACGACCGCACTTTTCCGAGCTGGTGGCAGCACTGGATTTTGCAATCGCCAATGATTATCCGGCCAGAGGGGAATATACGGGAGCGGTGTAATTTGCCAAAGGTCGGTGTCGGTATTGGATTTGTTGAGTGACTGTAAACCGGATGGCTTGCCTTACCCGCTGGCTGGATTCCCGACAGGAGCGGTCGGGAATGACGGGTGAAAGGGTATCAGCTATTCGCCGGATGTGGCATAACCATAGTGATGAATGATTTTTTTGGCATCATCACTTCGCAAAAACGCCAGAAAATCCAGCGCGACCTGGTTATTCACGCCTTTCTCTAACAGCACGGCGTCCTGATTGATCGGGGTGTAGTGTTGTTCAGGGACAACCCAGAAGGATCCGGTTTCTTCATTGATGACCTGTGACAGGGAAACAAAGCCGACGGTGGCATTCCCGGTATAGACGAATTGATAAGTCTGAATGAGATTATCGCCAAGGACCAGTTTGTTTTCCAGGTCGGCGTAGAGACCCAACGATTTGAGTATCTCGATCGTCGCTTCACCGTAGGGCGCAGTCTTTGGGTTCGCCAGGGCAAGTTTGTCAACGGCCGGCATTAATTGTTTGATCATTTCCTCCTGATCCGGCAGGCTTTTGTCCATGCTGAATAAAGCGACTTTACCTTTTGCGTAGGTGAATATGGAGTCGGGAACGGCCTTGCCTTTTTCTGACAACATGGCCGGGTGTTTGGAGTCGGCTGCAAGAAACACTTCAAAAGGTGCGTCATGCAGGATCTGCGCGTAGAGCTTGCCGGTGGAGCCATAGCTGATAACTACCGTGTGCCCGGTGCTCTCTTCAAAGCTGGCGGCAAGATCTTTCGCGGTCTTCGTGAAATTACCCGCCACGGCGATCATGGCGCTTCCGGCAACAGCCTCAAGGCTGAGGCACAGCAAAACAATGGCAAGTGTCGTTTGAGCCAGACGATATATTCGCAACATTGATGTCTCCAATTACAAGTTGATTTGTACCAGTCCGCCAGCGCTTCTCTGTTCTTCAGGCGTTTTTGCCTTTATTGTCAGCGCATGCATGGCGCCGCTTTCTAGATCGTTCTTGAACAGGGCAAGTATGGATTTTTGTCTTTGCAGGGTTTTCATGTCCTTGAACAGTTCGCTGACAACAAAAACTTCAAAATTGCATGCTTCCCCGGCGATATCGATCGTTGCATCCGGGTAAATTTTATGTATCCGGCGTTTGATCTCAGCTTCCATAGTGCTGTCCTGACGGCAAGGATGATTGCAACAGTGGCACCAACTCGTTGCTGTTTGACATCTCTTCAATGATGTCACTGCCCCCGATAATCTCGCCATTGACAAACAACTGGGGAAAGGTGGGAAAGTCCGATACCTCGGGCAGGGCCTGCATGATCAGAGGAGCCGACAGCACATCGACATAGGCAAAGGGAATACCTGTGGCCTCGAGGCACCGGGCCGCTTTGGCGGAGAAACCACAGCGCGGTTGATCGGGCGTGCCTTTCATGTAGAGGATGATCGGATTTTCGGCCAATTGCCGGCGTATCTTATCGCTTGTCTTCATATTGGGCTGCCTTCAGGGTTTGTGTTCTTGAGGTGGCAGGAACCGCCGGTCGGCCTTCTGCCGGTTCACCGCTTCTTTGGATGTTTTCAGCCAGCCGTTACTGGCTGACTCGATTTTGTCAAACTGTTCTACATAGGGCTTGATGTCCAGAATCGGTGTGCCATCCAGAAGATCGGCTCCCCTGACAGTCAGGGTATTTCCGTCAACCGATATCAGCTCCACGATAGACAAACCGATAGGGTTGGGTCGCCGTGGAGCGCGGGTTGCAAAAACACCGTGTTCCCTGTCATCCATAAAGGGTATGACCTTTAATGAGTAAGCCCTGGATTGATGAAAGAGATAAATCAGATAAATGTGCGAAAAGGTATCGAGGCTTGCCAGTCCTTGCTGCAACTCCGGATCGAGCCTTATAGTGGCCTGAGTGTCACGTGCGCCGCCGGGCTGTATTGGCATGCCCTGCAATGACTTGTAGGGCGATGATATAAATCCAATGGGTTTCATATCAGACCCTGGGCAATGGCTTCCGCGTTGGTTCCGATCTCCAGAAAGTCCAGGAAGTCCGATTCCACGATTTCTATGTTTTTACGACGGCAAAACCGGTATTCCTTGTCCGTCGGTTCTGGGATGAACGCCCATCCGGCCGGATCGCCTGCTGCATAGATCAGGTCCGACATCACCATGCGTTCCGTATCACGCAGCAGTCTCAAACCGATAAACAGGTATTGTTTACCGACGCGGCTTGCTTTCAGGAAGTCGGGTATGGCAAAGCCGCCCATCAGTTCGGTGATGTAATCAACATAGTCGGCATCCGAAGCGATATAGTTTGAATCGGGTATCGGACTGCCCATAGGCTTGAATAATACAGGCAACGTTCTGTCGACATCGGTCTGGTCGATTTCCGTATATCTTTCACCGTCGTAGTGATGAATTCGGAACCGGAAATCAGTGCCGGCAATACGGGCCACTCCCCGCACCAGAATATGAGGCGTGCCGGAGTAGGTGTCCTGCAGTTGAGTATCCCTGTTGATGTCAATGACATAAGGCGGCATCACACCGGCGAGCCAGGTGTGAACACTTGAGCGGCTCCATTGCTGTTCGTGATACGTGAAATCAAGTGATCTCTGAATGGCTGCACGGCCACGTTTCAATTCCACGTCCATTGCCGCTCGCGCAAACTCATACATCAAGCGTGGCGCCATGGGTTTGCCATTGTTGATGGCCAGGATCAGGCTGTTGCTGTCGGCCGGTATAGGTTGAGCTGTTTCGATATTCAGCGAACCTTTCAGGGCCTCGTGCCCCAGATAAGGCACCAGATCACCGCACGACAGTTTTTCGGTGAGTGTTGCTCGATCAATGTGTGGCATAGTGCGGACCCGTTTTCTGAACTGGATACGGAGTCGGGCGCAAATAACAGGCCAGTATTAAAAGCTATTATTAATCAATGCCTTGCATTTTTCCTGGTTGGCGGGAAGGCGTATTTTGTTGGCTTTGCTACAAATTACAAGGCTGTTTTGAAACAATCGCCCGGGCGATCACTCGACGCAGAGCGTCGCTTCATACGCGCCGCCAATGACCACATGTTCGGCTTCGCCATAAAGAACACCCGGCAGCAGGCCCGGGTAGTACAGCAACTTCGCGACGGGAACTTCAACCTGAATCACGTGATCACCAAAAGTCTCTGCGCGGTCCCGGTCACGGGTAAAGGAATTCAGGTTATTCAACAGGAGCGTGAGTGTACGACCACGGCGGGGCGCCAGGTGTTCGTGATACTCAAGGTTGTTGAGTCCCCGGTACAGCGTCGTGTGATCGTGGTTGTGGAACAGCAGTCTGGCTTCAAACTGACAGTAGCTGTAAATCAGGTCGAGTTGCATTTCGAGCGAGTTGGTGTTGTACATGGCCTGGACTCTCTCGGCCTGGAATCGCCAGTAATTGGCTGAACTGACATCAATCAGCGGGCCATTGTGACTGCGTGTCAGCAAGCCAAATCTTGACTCCACCCAACCCTTCAAAGCTGCGGCCTCCCGACCGTTGGAATCGAAGAACCAGCCCCGCAACAGATGCAGATAGTCAGCCTTGACGCGTTGCCTGTGAGCGCGGCCATCCATGCCGGCTTGATCCGGATAGTCAAGCAGAAAGCTTGATTTCATATAACGGGTGAAGTGGATATAACGCTGCTTTTTGGTAGCAATACCGGCAAGCGCGGCGAACAGGGCTTTGTGCAGTTCGTGGACGCCGTCGATCTTCAGCTCGACGGGATGCTTCTGGTAGGTCAGGCTGCCGAGAATGATGGCAGGCAGGTTACAGCGGTTGAGCGACAGCCTGGCGCCGGCCGGCAAGGAGGCTCTTCGATTCGGGTTTTGTCGTATTTCAACCATACACAAAATGTGGAATTGTCGTGAACACAACCAGGGTCTTAGTTGTATTTTTCTATATAAATCCTTTTAAAACAAAAAGATATCAGATTTTATGTTTGTTGGCATATGACTTGCCGATAGGCCTTTGTACGAAACAAACTTTCATATTCAAACAACGGTTACATCTGTCAAATTTAATCCAAAGGAGATCCGACATGGCGCTTCGTCAATGTGCAATCTACGGTAAGGGCGGTATCGGCAAGTCTACCACGACACAGAATCTGGTAGCAGGCCTGGCCGAACTCGGCAAAAAGGTGATGATCGTGGGCTGCGATCCCAAGGCCGACTCAACACGTCTGATTCTGCACTCCAAGGCGCAGAACACCATTATGGAAATGGCGGCCGAGGCCGGTACGGTCGAGGACCTGGAACTGGAAGATGTTCTGAAGGTGGGATATGGCGACATCAAGTGCGTGGAGTCCGGTGGTCCCGAGCCAGGTGTTGGCTGCGCGGGTCGGGGTGTGATTACCGCGATTAACTTCCTGGAGGAGGGAGGCGCCTATGAAGAAGATCTGGACTTTGTTTTCTACGACGTTCTGGGTGATGTCGTGTGCGGTGGTTTCGCCATGCCGATCCGTGAAAACAAGGCGCAGGAAATCTACATCGTCGTATCCGGTGAGATGATGGCGATGTACGCGGCAAACAATATCTCCAAGGGGATCGTCAAATATGCCAACTCAGGCGGCGTACGACTGGCGGGGCTGATTTGCAATTCACGTAACACGGATCGCGAAGATGAGCTGATCGAGGCGCTGGCCGCCAAACTGGGCACCCAGATGATTCACTTTGTGCCGCGGGACAACGTTGTGCAGCGTGCTGAAATTCGCCGCATGACGGTGATTGAGTATGACCCGGCCGCCAAACAGGCGGATGAATACCGCACGCTGGCACAGAAGGTTATAGACAACAAGCTTCTGGTGATTCCGGAGCCTTGCACGATGGATGAGCTGGAAGATCTGCTGATGGAATTCGGCATCATGGAAGAAGAGGACGAAAGCATCATCGGTCAGAAGGCATCCGCTGAAGCATGATTCGCCGGTTGCGGTAAGGACAAGACTGGGCCGGTCGTCAAGATCCGGTCTTTCTCAAGCGAAAAATTCGATCCCTGCATGTCCACGGATTAGTGGCATCAGGTGAAGGAGAATACCATGTCAATCTCACGAGATGAAACCGAAGCACTTATTCAGGAAGTGCTCGAAATCTACCCTGAAAAAGTGGCCAAGGATCGCGCCAAGCACCTGGCTGTCAACGATCACGAAGTAGAGCAGTCCAAGAAGTGCATCACGTCCAACCGTAAGTCCCTGCCGGGCGTTATGACCATTCGCGGATGCGCGTATGCCGGGTCCAAGGGCGTGGTTTGGGGACCGATCAAGGATATGATTCATATCTCCCACGGCCCTGTCGGCTGTGGCCAGTATTCGCGTGCGGGCCGTAGAAACTACTATGTTGGCACGACCGGAGTGAATACCTTCGGCACCATGAATTTTACCTCGGATTTTCAGGAGAAGGATATCGTTTTTGGCGGTGATAAAAAGCTGTCGAAAATCATGACGGAAATCGAGTCGCTGTTTCCGCTGAACAAGGGCATCACCATTCAGTCAGAGTGTCCTATCGGATTGATCGGCGACGATATAGAAGCGGTTTCCAAACAGACCAGCAAGCAGATAGAAAAACCAGTGGTGCCCGTGCGTTGCGAAGGTTTTCGTGGTGTTTCCCAGTCGTTGGGCCATCATATCGCCAACGATTCGATACGCGACTGGATACTCGGCAACCGTGATAACGATGATAGCTTCCAGGCCACTGAGTACGATGTCACCATCATCGGTGATTACAATATCGGCGGTGATGCCTGGTCATCGCGAACCCTGCTTGAGGAAATGGGTTTGCGGGTGATAGCGCAATGGTCGGGTGATGGCACCCTGGCTGAAATGGAGAATACCCCGAAAGCCAAACTCAATCTTCTGCATTGCTACCGCTCAATGAACTACATCTCCAGGCATATGGAGGAAAAATACGGTATTCCATGGCTGGAATACAATTTCTTCGGCCCCACCAAGATCGAGGAGTCACTGAGGAAGATTGCCGAAAAATTCGATGACAAGATCAAGCTCGGTGCAGAACGTGTCATTGAAAAATACAAGCCTGAGTGGCAGGCCGTGGTCGACAAATACCGTCCCAGACTCGAAGGCAAACGGGTGATGTTGTACGTTGGCGGCCTGCGCCCGAGACATATCATCGGCGCTTATGAAGATCTCGGTATGGAGGTTGTCGGAACGGGTTATGAGTTTGCGCATAACGACGACTACGACCGCACAATCAAGGAAATGGGTAATGCAACCCTGATATATGACGATGTGACCGGCTACGAGTTCGAAGAGTTCGTCAAACGCGTCAAGCCCGATCTGATCGGTTCGGGTATCAAGGAAAAATACATCTTCCAGAAAATGGGCATACCGTTTCGCCAGATGCATTCCTGGGATTATTCAGGTCCTTATCACGGCTATGACGGGTTTGCCATATTCGCCCGAGATATGGACATGACACTGAACAATCCGTGCTGGGCCAAAATCCAGGCCCCCTGGACGAAGACCGACGCAGCACGGGAGGCCGAGGCTGTAAGCGCCTGATGAGTCTTGCATCTGATCCGGATTCTGACAAGGAGTCCGGACACCTGCAAATTTATTTTTTCACCTGTTCCGCTGTCCACGGATTAGTGGCGCGAGAG
>JAGRHW010000550.1 GCA_020444765.1 Gammaproteobacteria bacterium
CCGGAGAAAAAGGACCCCCAACAAAAACACTCGGGGATGACGACTTTAGCTTGCGCATAATAGTAAAATCCTTCCGGATGCCGTCTTGCTGCTTGCTGATCTGGCCAGCCGGTCGTGTTGACGGCGTAAATTTTCACTACCCTTGTCACCAGCAGACCGGGCCGGTAATTTCAGTTATTTTGAGGCATTCAGTGTGATAAAACCTTGCTTTCGACCCGCTCGGCGGAGCGGTCGATGACTTCTGCCGTGTTGACGAGGCGTGATTGGCCGTCGCTCTTTGCGGCTTTGCCGATGGCCTATGCGGGGCCGGTTGGCAGCGCTGTCATGCGTAAAACGCCGGCTGACTTCCGGGTCTCGGAGAAGCTGGGTTTCGAGCCGACCGGCAGTGGCGAGCATCAGTTGCTGAGGATTCGCAAAACCGGCCGCAATACCCAGGAGATCGTTGACTGGCTGGCACGGTGCGCGGGTATCAAGCCGATGGACGTGGGGTTTTGCGGGCTGAAGGACAAACAGGCGGAGACGGATCAGTGGTTCAGTCTGTATCTGCCCGGTCAGGCCGATATCAGCCTGCCGGTGGAGAATGGCGTGGAGATTCTCGCGCAAACCCGGCATAACCGGAAACTTCGACGCGGCACGCATCAGGGCAATCAATTCGAGCTGTGGCTGCGTGATTGCGACGGCGAACCCGGGCAGATTGAGCAACGGCTGGCATGTATTCGCGCCCGCGGTTTCCCCAATTATTTTGCCGAGCAGCGCTTTGGCATCGGTTTCAATAATCTGGACCGGGCTCGGGCGATGTTCCGTGGCGAACTGCGGCGCGTTAAGCGCAATCAGAAATCCCTGTATCTGTCCGCTGCGCGCTCCTGGCTGTTCAACAAGGTCTGCGCCGCGCGTCTGTTGGAGGGCAGCTGGAATCGGGCGATCGATGACGAACGTTTTATACTCGAAGGCAGTCGCAGTTTTTTTCGCGCCGAGGATGCCTCGACCGAAGAGCCGCGTCTGGCGGCACTGGATATCCATACCAGCGGCCCTTTATGGGGGCGGACCGGTGAATCGGACAGGGATCGCCTTTACGAAACCGAAAGCGCCTATTTGCGGGAAGAGGATGAGTTTCGTGAAGGGCTGGAACAGGCCGGTCTGAAGATGGAGCGCCGGCCGCTCAGAACACTCGCGCATGAGCTGGACTGGTCCTGGCCTGATGAGCAGACGCTGAGACTGACATTCACACTGGATAGAGGTTGCTTCGCGACATCCTTGCTGCGCGAAGTGACTGAATGCAGCACGGGAGATAATCGATGAGTTGGTGGGGAAAACTGCTGGGCGGTTCGTTTGGGTTTATGCTCGGCGGCCCGCTGGGCGCACTTATCGGCGCGGCGCTGGGGCATAATTTCGATCGCGGCCTCAGGCAGCTCGGCTATGAACAGGACCCGGAGTCGGTACGGGCCGACAACGAAAGGGTGCAGCTTGCATTTTTTACCGCGACTTTTTCAGTCATGGGCCATGTCGCCAAGGCCGACGGCAATGTTTCGAAAGAGGAGATCCGTCACGCCGAGGCGGTGATGTCGCAGATGAATCTCGACGCTGAAAAACGCCGCGTCGCGATCAATCTGTTCAACGAAGGCAAAAAACCGGCGTTCGATCTGGAGGCGGTGATGGAGCAGTTCCGCCGGGAGGCCGGACGCAAGACCAATCTGCTCAGGGTGTTTATGGAGATCCAGATTCAGGCTGCTTACGCCGACGGCAGCATGGATATGCAAGAACGTACGGTGTTATTGCGCGTCAGCAAATTACTCGGCTTTCCGGAATTTGTTTTCCGGCAGCTCGAAACCTTCGTCAGAACCAGCATGGGGCAGGGCGCCCGTTACCAGCAAGGCGGTTCCGGGGGCGGGACCGATCACCGGGGCCGGGAGCGTCTGACACTGACGGAGGCGTTTCAGATCCTCGGTGTTGAATCATCCAGCTCGGCAGCCGAAGTCAAGCGTGCCTATCGGCGCCTTATCAGCCAGCATCATCCTGACAAACTGGTCGCCAAAGGCCTGCCGGAGGAGATGATAAAACTCGCCAACGAAAAAACCGCGCAAATCGGCAAGGCTTACGAAACGATCAAATCGGCCAGAGGCTGGTAGGGACTGGT
>JAGRHW010000551.1 GCA_020444765.1 Gammaproteobacteria bacterium
CCCGGCGTGAATCGAAATCAGCGTTCGCTTTCAGGCCGACGCTGAGCTATTTGCTTTATTATCCGGAAAACTGAGGCTGGTCGCCAGCAACTGGGAAAAATATCGGCAAAGACTGCCTGCGAATAGGGTTACGGGCCGGGCCGGGTAACCGCCTGATCAGGAAGCGGCCGCTTCCTGAATAACCTGATCCAGCTCGCCGCTGCGTTCCAGCGCCGACAAATCATCGTAGCCTCCGATATGCCGATCGCCGAAAAAAATCTGCGGCACGGTATAACGACCGCTGAGATTTTCCATCTCCGTGCGTTTTTCCGCATCGCGATCGACGTTGATCAGGGTATAGCTGATTTGCTTGGCATCGAGCAGCCTTTTCGCCCACATGCAATACGGACAAAAGGCCGACTCGTAAACCACAACGTTTAAATCCAACACGCCTAACTCCACCTTAGTTATTTAGTGACCAGCGGCAGATTAGCCTTTTCCCAGGCACTGATGCCGCCGGCAAGATTGTAAACCGAGGCAAATTCCTTCTTGCGCAGTTTGGCGCAGGCGCGGTTCGACCGGGCGCCGGTCGCGCAATAGACGATGACCGGTGCGGTCTTGTGTTTGTCGAGCTGGGCGAGATTTTTGTCGAAGCTGCTGAGGGGATGATTTTTGGAGTCAATAATATGCCCGCTCTTGAATTCATTGACCTCACGCACGTCGACAAAAACCGCATTATCATCGTTTTGCAAGCGCACGGCTTCCGGCACGGACAACTGCACGGTTCCCGAAAACAAGCGCTGGTATTCGGTATAAGCAATCATTCCCAAAATTGCCGCCAGCGCGACAAACATCAGGGCGTTGTTTCCTACGAACTCGATAAACTGAGACATGTATAATTCTGATTTGGCAAGATGGACGGGCGTGATTTTACAAACAGCACACGCTCCCCGGCAAGCGATTTGCGCCGGGGAGCGTCAAGAAGATTCAATACTCGGCTATAACTGCGGATGCGAACAAAACACATCCTGCATCATGCCGATCAGGCGCAAGGTACGCGCATCGCCGACCCGGTAGAAAACCCGGTTGGCGTCTTTACGCGATGCGAGAATCCCCTTGTCACGCAAAACGGCAAGATGCTGGGAAATATTGCTTTGGGAGGTGCCGACGTTTTCGACGATATCCTGGACGCTGACTTCAGCGTCTCCCAGCGTGCAAAGTATTTTCAAACGCAGCGGATGCGACATCGCTTTCAGGGAACGTGAGGCACGCTCTATGTCTTCATCCTGAGTCATCAGTTGGGGCATATCTAACATCATGGTCTGCCTATTATGAAAAATGCGGAGTTATCCTTTAAATCAGTATATTAGTATTTTTCAATATAATAAATAGATGAGTGCACTTAGACTTGTTAAAAATGGCTACTTTTACCCCAAAAGAGCACTGTTTTTATCCAGTTTGAGCTAACAGCGCACTATTTTACGGCGTTATTACAACTTTTAACATTGAGTTAATCAATTGCTGGCCAGGAACTCGACTGGAATCAGGAACTTGCCGCAGGCGGATATTGCCAGACGGAAATCCGCACATGGCACAAAAAAGGCTTAAATCAATCTCTCTGACCCGCCCGGACGACACTTTTAACGGGCTTGCGGCGCATAATCCGCAAAATAACCCGATATGGACTCGGGATTTAATTTGACCTCACAAACAACGGGCTTTTTCATGCAGGAACACTCCATCGTTTTTTCGATGTTTTTGATTTTTACCGGTGCCGCCGTCATCAGCACCGTCGCTTTGTATGCACGCCAGGCCTTGTTGATCGCCTATATCGCGCTCGGGGTTTTGCTCGGCCCGTGGGGGCTGGAGTGGATTTCCGACGCGGAACTGATCGCTGACATCGCGGAGATCGGCATTATCTTCCTGCTGTTTCTGCTGGGCCTGAATCTCGAACCCAAGGACCTGCAGCATCTGTTCCGCGAAGCCCTGGTGGTTACCACGGCGAGCAGCGTCTTGTTCGCTCTGATCGGCCTGGCCATCGCCCTGGCCTTCGGCTTCAACTGGACCGACAGCATCATCGTCGGCACCGTGATGATGTTCTCCAGCACGATCATCGGACTCAAGCTGTTGCCGACCAGCGCCCTGCATCA
>JAGRHW010000552.1 GCA_020444765.1 Gammaproteobacteria bacterium
GCGACGAACGCGGCGCCCGTATCACCGAAATCAGCGATGCAGATCGCGTTCCAGGTGCCGCTGGCGGTGGCGGGCTTGCCCTGGATATCCGCGGTGATGTTCTCGCAGATCGCGCTCACCATCGATTCGATCATGTAACCGGTTTTCGGCGCGCCCGTCGCGACCGGTGTCGCCTCGACCGGTGGAATCGCTACGCACACGCCGGCGGAGAAGATGTTCGGATAGCGCTTGGATCTTTGATGCTCATCGATCAGTACGAAACCGCGCGGATTGCAAAGTTCCGGCACGTTCGCCACGGCATCGACACCCTTGAAGGCCGGCAGGATCATCGCGAAGCGGAACGGCAACTTGTGTTCCTTGCGCGGCTTGCCGTCATCGTCGCACTCACTAACTGTCATTTCCGCCGGCGCCACATCGTCGATCTTGGCGTTGGTGATCCACTTGATATGCCGGTTACGCAGTTCGCTTTCCAACATGCCCTTGGAGTCGCCGACACCGCCGAGGCCGAGGTGGCCGATATAAGGCTCGGACGTGATGTAGGTGATCGGCACCTTGTCGCGGACCCGCTCCTTGCGCAGCGCGGTTTCCAGTATAAAGGCGTATTCGTAAGCCGGGCCGAAGCAGCTGGCCATTTGCGCGGCGCCGACCACGGCAGGGCCGGGATCGGCGACCAGCTTGCGGTAATCCTCGTAGGACCGCTCGGCGTGGCTGAGCGTGCAGACCGAATTGGTGTATCCCTCATCGGGTCCGAAACCGGGAATTTCGTGAAACGCGAGCTTCGGACCGGTGGTGATCACCAGGTAGTCATAATCGAGGGTGGTGCCGTTTGCCATGCTGACCTTGTTGTTAGCCGCATCGATCTTGGTAACCGGGCTTGCAACGAAGTCTATTTTTTTTCGGTTGAGATAAGGACCGATGTCGAGCGCCGTTTCATGACGTTTGCGCCAGCCGACGGCGACCCAGGGGTTTGAGGGGGTGAATTCAAATTCCGGCTTGTCGCCGACTACCGTGATTTTGTGGTCGGATACGTTGAGTTCTTCCCGCATTTCGTATGCGGCAGTCATACCGCCGATTCCTGCACCGATTATGACAATATGGGCCATATTCGTCTCCTGCCTGTTTTATGGTTTATTTAAAGTGTTGGTGAGTGTTTTTGCGCACCGACTTCTCTCTGGCCGGGCAAGCCTGTTGGCAGCGCTTATCCGGTTACGGGTCGGTTACCCCTATGGATCCTGTTGTTTCCCTAATACCGGCATTATCGATTATTGCTATACTAATTGATACTGACCATTAGAGGTGTCTTTTTTGTGTCGGCTTCACTCTGCCGGAAAAGGTTCGCGGCATCTTGAATAAAAACGGACCGTTTTCGGCAGACTTATTGCTCGGTGCCGGAACGTTCTGTCTATAGCCTAAACGGAAACCCGGACTTTTGAAATCCAGACTTCTGTCCAGCGGCGGCCGCATGGACTTTTTTTTTGGCCGTCAGCAAGATCGGTTCAACTATTCAAAATTTGTTTCAGGAAACGATGCGCGCTTCCGGGCAGTCGCAGCGGTTCTTCTGTGCCTGATCATTCCGCAGACCTTGCAGGCCGCCGATCATCCGGATATCGACGGGGTGGAACTTTGCAAGGGCGTGGTCGACCGGATTTATTTCACCGGTAACGAAACCACCAGGGAGTCGGTGTTTCGTCAGGAAATGCAGATCCGCGAAGGCGAGCCGTGTTCGCTGGAGTCGATCAGCGAATCCCGCCAGAATATCATGGATCTCGGGATTTTCTCGTCGGTTTCGGTTTCACTGACCCGCTATACCGGTCGCCTTGTGCTGCGCTTCGATGTCAAGGAAAAGCATTTCGTTCTGCCGATTCCACGCCTGAGCCGGACCTCCAGCGGTGAGATACGCCTGGGCGGGCAGTTGCGCATGGACAATGTTGCCGGCCTCAATCACCGGCTCAAGCTCACCAGTGAACGGCAGGCCGAAGACGATGGCGCCGGGCGCAAAGGCTTCGAACATAACTTCGAATATGAGATTCCGAGAATCCAGAACACCCGTTACGGTTTGAAGCTGCGGCTCGAACGTCTCGACAAGCAGTATCAATTGAAACGCGATGGTATTGATTATGGTGAG
>JAGRHW010000553.1 GCA_020444765.1 Gammaproteobacteria bacterium
GACGGCGGAGTAACACGTTCCTTGAACCACTCCGCCATCCCCAAATGGCCCAGACTGGAGGAACGTCATCCCCGAATGTTTTTGTCGGGGATCCAGCGCCTTACCAGACAGACTGTTATCTACCTTTAACGCGCCTTGCCCGCCTCCGTCGCTTCAGGTACTTCGACAAGCTTGCCGGTTTTACAGTCATAGATATACCCGTAAACCGGAATGTCCGCCGGAACCATGGAGTTGTTTCTGATCCGTTGAACATCCTCCAGCACACTCTTTGCCTGATCACTGATCGTCAGCCAGTTGATGTATTTACCGTCAGCGGTTCCACCGCCGGCGTTACTGTCATGCCAGCCCGTCTCATCCACCGTTGCGGTTTTCAGACTGCCGGCCAGCAACTCGCCCATAATGTCATTGTTGAAGGTTTCCATCCCGCAGTCCGTATGATGAATGACAAACCACTCTTTCGTACCCAGTAATTTGTAGGAAATCACCAGCGAGCGGATGGCATCGTCACTGGCCCTGCCGCCCGCATTGCGGATCACATGCGCATCGCCTTCAGCAAGGCCGGCATATTTGGCCGGGTCCAGGCGCGCGTCCATACAGGTCAGAATGGCGAATTGCCTGCCCGGAGGCATCGGCAGATTGCCTTTTTCACCAAAGTCAGCTGCATAATCAGCGTTCGCGTTTATCACCTCTTGCACGATATTGCTCATCTTTTATTCCTCCGGTTTGCCGCTTATGGTTCCGATCGATTCCCGCTGCGGCTGGTCAGGAATCCGGATACAGGGCAAACAGCCATCTGTGAATTTATGCAACCATGGCACGCAGTTACTACATAGAATCCACACCGGCCGGCACCCATGAAAAGCTTGCATTCCATACCATACTCCTTTGCGCACAAGATGCCACGAAAATCGATAAAACAAGCAAATTTTCCTGAATTAGGCGAGCATATGCTTACCACAAGCGTACAATTTTCTATTAACATGCCTGTATTATAAAACACCGCGACCTTTCCAGCAGATGTGGCGATTGCAACTCACGGGAAAACCCGGGCGCTACACTTCAGCCGCCAGCAACCGGCAATAGCACGACGCGATCCACCTCGATTTCCGGCGCCCGCAGCAAGCGGGTATCGACTTCACCGATCAGGCGCAAGCGCCGGGTTTGGTCGAAGGATTCACGCGGCATGTGCTCGGCTTCTATTTCCACTTCGATTTCACCGGTGCCGTCGCTGAACAGATAGGTTTCGCTGTCGATCCGACGGACCAGTACGCCTTCAAGGCTGACCGGCGCGTCATCCACCGGATTTTGCAGAACGTCAGCCACCGAGGTATAAAGCCGGGTATCGCTGGGACCGGTGTAATCGGCGTAAGCCGCGACGGCCGGATGCACGATCGCGGCAAGTAGCAGCAGCACGGCAAAAGCCTGTTTGCCAGGTCGTTTGTTAAACATAATGATCTCCAGTCAGGTTCCAGGACGCGCCGCAGACACACGGCGCGCCGCCAACGATTAATCAGTCATCCAGCCGGCATTGCGCCAGATTGACACCGTCGAAACGGCAATCCAGCTCGACCCACTGACCGTTAAAGCGGTCAAGGCTGCCATCACTGTTGCCGTAGCCCCACAGCGTGCCGTTGTCGACCGGCCCCTGGATATCCATGTCGGCGTCGTTGTCCCGACGTTCGATTTCCTTGATTCGGTAGCTTTCACCGCTGGCGAGGCCTTCGATATCCAGTTGCGCACCGTTGAGTTCAGCCAGACTCAGGCCGTCATCCAGACGGGTTTGGCTGTCGACGACAAAGCTGAAATCGTTGATTTGCAGCAGTCCGTCGGCATAGCTCGCGGCGCCTTCCAGCTCGAAGGGCCGGCTGCCGGTGGCGACCGGAATACTGACGCCCGCCGAGCTGTCGATTTCAAAATCGACTTCCAGCAAGCGCTCGCCGTTGAGACTGACTTCAACCCACTGACCAACGGCGAGATTATCGGCGCTACCATCTTCGAAGCGGGTCGCGCTGTTGACTTCGACGGTATAGAGATGACTGATCTCAAACACGCTGCGTGCATCATTGACCCAGGTGATCACCCCTTCAAGTTCGGTTTCACCGTCGTCCGGTAAGCGCT
>JAGRHW010000554.1 GCA_020444765.1 Gammaproteobacteria bacterium
ATGCAGATGCATCGGGTGATTCATCATCGTGTCGTTGATCAGATTGATGCGAACCCGCTCGCCGTACTTCAGTCGCAAGGGCTCGGCATCGGCAAATCGGGTGCCGTTGATGGACCACATATAGCGGCTCATATTGCCCGTCAAATGCAGTGAAATCTCCCGGCCGGGCTCCCGCGGATCATCGGTCGGCCCCAGCCTGAAAAGATCGGCATAGCTGAGTACCCGTCGCCCGTTGTTGCGCAGCCCGATGCCGGGATCATCCAGCCGGTAGGTCGGGCTGTCGGCCAGCATATCGATATGCGGCCCTTTCCGGACGCCGTCATGACTGACCGGCATCGCACTCCCGTAACCGGCCGCTCCCGAGCCCATGCGTGCAGCGCTTGTATTCATCGATCCCATGTCATGCTGACTGTGATCCATGCCGGGCATCGCACTCATGTCATGTCCGGAATGATCCATATCGGCCATATTCATGCCCATATCGCCGTGACCCAGCACCGGAGCCGGGTCCATGCCGGGGACTTCTGCCCTTAATGCAATATCTGGCGTCAAGGTGCCGCGAGCGAAACCGGAGCGATCGATCGATTGCGCAAATACCGTGTAAGCCCGGTCATCTTTCGGCTCGACGATTACGTCGTAGGTTTCGGCCACGCCGATACGGAACTCGTCCACGCTAACCGGCTCGACGTACTGACCGTCCGCCGCCACAACCGTCATTTTGAGACCGGGAATACGCACGTCAAAAAACGTCATGGCCGCGGCGTTGATAAATCGCAGGCGCACTTTTTCGCCTCGCTTGAACAAGCCCAGCCATCCGTCCGCCGGCGTTGCGCCGTTCATGAGATAGGTGTAGGTATAACCGGTCACATCAGCGATATCCCGGTCCGACATGCGCATTTGATTCCACATGCCGCGGTTTGCCCAAAACCCCTGCCAGCCTTTTTCCCGCATCTCTGACACCGAGTCACCGAGCGTGCGTTCGCGGAAGTTGTAGTAATGCGAAAGCTTTTTCAACTTGGCATAGATGTCTTCCGGAGCCTCATCGGACCAGTCCGACAGCATCACCACATAATCGCGATCGGCGCTGAATGGCTCCGGTTCAATCGGATCGATAACGATGGCGCCATAGGCGCCGGTCTGTTCCTGAAACCCGGAATGGCTGTGATACCAGTAGGTACCGCTCTGCCGGACGGGAAAACGGTAGGTGAAATGCTCGCCGGGCCTGATCCCTGAAAAGCCTTCGCTGATATGCGGCACACCGTCCTGCGAACTCGGCAGTATCAGACCGTGCCAGTGAATCGATGTATCGACCGCCATGTTATTGGTGACCTTGAGCGTGACGGTTTCACCCTCTTTCCAGCGCAGGACCGGCGCCGGAACCGAATCGTTGATGGCGGTGGCAAAACGCTTCTTGCCGGTAAAATTGACTGGTTTAGCGCTGTAACTCAGATCAAAGCGGTTGCCCCTGAGAACCGCCGGTCCGGTCATTGCGCTCTGTGTTTGCGCTCTGCCGGTCAGCGGGCTCAGCCCGCCAAGCGCACACGCTGCAGCAACCCCCTGTACAAATCGTCGACGCGACAGGGAAAACTCTCCCGCTGCGGGAGGCAGTGAAAAATATGACATGTCATGACTTCCTGAAAAGTGCCGGAATCCACCGTGTACGGGGACGCCATGCAGTTAACATCCACCCGCAAAACCGGGCGGTATTCGATCAGAAATGGAAGTCAGGCCCGTGGAGGGCGAAAGAACGTGTCGGGATTAGAGGTCAACAAGAAGTGCCGCAGCGAGTCTGTCCGACTCACATGAAGCGTGACAAAACGCATCGAAAGCGCTGTCGATAAAACAGCATTGCAGACGGAACACATCGAGCAGTTTGCCATGTCCTGGCAATCCACATCGTGGCAAACATCGCCGCCGGCAGACGGGTTATGGTGACTGTGGTCTGCTTGCCCGGCAAACTGAAGCACGGCGGCTTCATGTTCGCACGTCATGGTCAGCGTCATCGCCGTCGCGCTGCTGACAGAAAGCCATACGGTCAGCAGGACGAGCAGGAAAGTCAAAAATTTTTTCGACGCTGTTTTCATTGCACCCTAGTGTATGCAAAAAGACCACGAGTGC
>JAGRHW010000555.1:0-415 GCA_020444765.1 Gammaproteobacteria bacterium
GTGTCAGTCCGGACCGGCCGGTGTGGACCACACCTTTGCTGTCGAGCATAAGAATGTTTTCCCGGCGCGCACCCATGGTGATCAGCATTTTCAGGCAGGCAATACCGGCCGCTCCCGCGCCAAGGGCAACGATTTTTATCTCTTCGATCTTGCGCCGGGTCAGATGGATGCCGTTGATGGCCGCGGCGGCGGCAACGATCGCCGTGCCATGCTGGTCGTCATGAAAGACCGGAATTTTCATGCGTGAGCGGCAGATTTTTTCCACCAGAAAACAATCCGGCGCTTTTATGTCTTCAAGGTTGATGGCGCCGAAGGTCGGTTCCAGCCTGCAGATCAGGTCGGCGAGTTTTTCCGGGTCGGGTTCGTCGATTTCCAGATCAAAGCAATCGACACCGGCGAATTTTTTAAACAGCAC
>JAGRHW010000555.1:425-2118 GCA_020444765.1 Gammaproteobacteria bacterium
TTGCCTTCCATGACCGGTTTGGCGGCGTTCGGCCCGATATTGCCGAGACCGAGAACGGCGGTGCCGTTGGTGACGACGGCAACCAGATTGCTGCGCGCGGTGTAGCGGGCCGCGTCTGCCGGATTTTCGGCGATTTCCAGGCAGGCTTCGGCAACCCCGGGCGAATAGGCGAGGCTCAGATCACGACCGGTGGCCATGGTCTTGGTGGCGCGGATCTCCAGTTTGCCGGGCCGGGGAAATTCGTGGTAGTTGAGTGCGGCCTGTCGACTGGGGGTTGAACCGCTGTTTTCCCGATCTGTCATGGATGTCGGATCTCTATAGGTTGTTGTAGGGGCATTTGCGTGCGTTGGAACTTATTTTGTTATTTTTATTTTGCTGACACCGCGAGAGCACGATGCAGGGCGCAAAATTCTACCGGGTTTTACCTGTGTTGCGCCAGTCGGCTGGCGGTTGCCGGCAGCTATTTGGAGATAGAAATGTCCGGGGCCTGCGGTGGGCTTTAAAGGCCCGAGCGCATTCGAACGAAGATAGAGCTTATTAATCGGGTAAGCGGGAGGCGTTTTCTGTATCGAAGAAGACGCTTAGGCGTTAAGGGGCGTGGGAGTTTCCCTTTTTACTCGACCGGCCATTTTATAAATCCATCCTGCAGGATGCGATCCGAGGCACGCTGGATATGGGCGGCAAGAGCCTGGCCGGCTTCTTCGCTGCGACGCGCGATGGTCAGCTCATAAATGGTTTCGTGTTCTTGCCAGACCTTCTGGTCGGGTGAGGTTCGCTGGATACAAAGACGGCGGAAACGGTCGGTGACGCGTCGCGATATGTCGCAAAACTCAATCAGCATAGCCGACTGGCAGCCCCCCACCAGCGCTTCGTGGAAACGGTGGTGGTGTTTCTCCCATTCGATCAAGGTATCCTTTTGCCAGACGGATTGCTCTATCTTGTTGAGCTTCCAGAAGCTGGAGACAACATCAGCCTCCCATTCGTCGTCGCCTTGTTCGATCGATGTGCGCAAACACAAAGTCTCCAGTGCGATCCGTGCCTGAGTTGCATCGATAAGATGTTCTCGCAGCAGTGGCGCTACTTTGTAGCCACGCTGACCGATTTGTTCGACCAGCCCCTCGCTTGATAGAACCGACAGGCTTTCCCGTACCGGGCTCAGGCTGACCTGGAATTCATCACTGAGATTCTGCAGACGCAGATAGTCGCCCGGTTTTTTGCGCCCGGTCAGGATGTCGTCGCGCAATTTATCAGTGAGATCATTGGCAAGTGAGCGCCGTGTATTTTTCAAGAGCACGAAAGCCATCCTCCTTTTTGTTCAAACGAATCATAGGCGGAAACTACCGGTAAAGCGAAAGCTCACGCCGGTGTTGCGTTGAATTACGAAATAAATAATAACACTTAATCTTGACAATGTATGATATAAATTGTTTCATATTTTGTAAATTCAACCTCGCATTCTGTTTCAGTGGTGGGGTGTCTATCAACGGGTAAGGAGAAAGCATGAGCGAAAGCAGCCCTGAAATTGGCCGGTCCCTGACTGTCGAAGGGGTCACCATCAATTATCACGATCAGGGGGAGGGCGAACCCGTTTTGCTTATCCACGGCTCCGGTCCGGGAGTGACCGCCTGGGCCAACTGGCGCACCATGATCCCTGAGCTGGCCAGGCACAACCGGGTTATCGCGCCGGATATGG
>JAGRHW010000556.1 GCA_020444765.1 Gammaproteobacteria bacterium
TGCGTGATGTTGAAGAGGAGGTGACGGTGCTTGACCTCGCTCGGGAGGCCGCCGCTTTGCTGGCCGAGGCACTGGACAAGGTGGGTGACCCGTTTGCCATTCACGGGTTTGATTCCAACGGCCGTCACGATGTCGAGTACTACCGTATCAAGGATTTCGACGCGCCTTACAGTGATATCACCAAAGGCCGACTGGCGGGCATGACCGGGCAGTTATCCACGCGAATGGGGGCCGCGCTTCGCCATGCAGGTTCCTTGTTAAATCAGCGCTCCAGCCAGAAAAAAATGGTCTTGCTGCTGACCGACGGCGAACCTGCTGATAACGATGTGCGTGACCCTCAGTATCTGCGTTTTGATACGAAAAAAGCGGTGGAAGAGTTGGCCCGCAATGGCATAAACACTTTTTGTCTAAGCCTTGATCCCTACGCGGATCAGTACGTTTCCAATATTTTTGGAGCAAAAAACTATCTGGTGCTGGACAAGGTAACACGGCTGCCGGAAAAACTGCCGGCGCTGTATCTCAGCATGACGCGCTAATTGGATTCGTCGCTCAAACTGTGTTTCGAACACTACCATCATGATCATGGAAGTCTTTGCACCAAGTCCTGGATAAAAAGCTCGAACATTCAACTTATCAAGGCTGATGCCTAACAGCGGTTACCGAATCCGGTATGGGAAAGAATCATATCCGACCGGGACGAGCAGAGCATAGTCCTGGCATCGCGGCCTGCTCCAGACTGGGCCTTTCCGGCCGCTACCCTTAGTGGTGAACTCGAGCCGGACACGATCAACAGTGCAAACGGGGTCTCAGGTATTCATGAAATTCCTTGAGCAGCTATTTACATCCAAGCCAGACGACCGGGTTCAGGGCCTGAAAATCCTGATCGTCAGCTTCATCTGCTCGTTCGGCCTGGTTATTCACATGCTGCTGCTGTTCATATTTGCACACATCGGTGCCACCACGCTTGTCTATGCCAATGTGGTCAGCATACTGGTCTGGGGGGTTGCCCTGGTGATAGGCCTACGCGGTGGTTTCCCGACGGCCATCGGGATCATTTGCCTGGAGGTGGTGTTTCATTCGGCCGTGGCGGTGCGTGAGCTGGGCCTGGCGGCCGGTTTTCAGCATTACCTGTGGGCGATGGCCGTCCTGGCCTTGCTCAATACCAATGTGTCCCTGTGGAAGGCTTTGGCATTCAGTGCCGTCTTCGTCCTCGACTTCGCACTGCTCTATCTGTTGTACCCGGACGTGAGCTACCAATACGCCTTCGCCGGGGCCATCCCCGTCGTGCACACCGTCAATGTCCTGATCGCCGGTGTCCCGTTACTGCTTTCCGGCGTCGTCTATCGCGCCATGCATGACAATCAGGTCCTTCACCTCTCTGAGCTGGCTTCGCGTGATGCAATGACCGGCATCTACAATCGACGGTTCAGCATGGAGACGGCAGAGAGGCTCCATATGCGACCCGACCGCCAGGAGCTGAGTCTGGTCCTGATCGATATCGACAAGTTCAAGCAAATCAACGATAGTTTCGGTCATCCGCAGGGGGACGAGGTCATCCGGCATGTCGTGCAATTGATTCGTGCGATGGTCCGTAAATCTGACCTCGTCAGTCGCTGGGGAGGCGAGGAGTTCCTGGTGATCCTGCCCGGCGCGACACTGGACAGCGCGCGCAGTGTCGCCGAAGCGATCCGCCGGGCGGTCGAGGATCAGGTTTGCCTGCCGGACGAGGCCCGATCTCCGGTGACCGTCAGCCTGGGTGTCGTCAACTGGCGCCCTGAGCAGTCGTTCCAGGAGGCCTTCCAGCTGGTCGACGAGGCCCTTTATCGCAGCAAGTCGAACGGACGAAACCAGGTTACACACCACGAGACGGAGCAGGACGTCGGCGAGTTTCGGGCGGCTTCCTGAGTCGTGCCTGGCCAGTGTCTTCCCGGCCGGTGAGGCGGATTCGACTCCCGCTGGCCGTTCCATTCCTCTTCGGAGTGTATTCGCACTTCTGATCAAGCCGATTTCCGCTGCAGCCCCGACCTGGTGGCGACGGAAGCCACCGCCAGTACCGCGATCACTTCCAGGGCCGGGAAGGCAAGCGGGATGAGTGCGATCAATA
>JAGRHW010000557.1 GCA_020444765.1 Gammaproteobacteria bacterium
GGCTGGCTGAAGGTATCGCGATTTACGGTCTGGTGATGAGTATCCTGATGCTTGGGAAGCTGTAAATGGAAGACCTTTCCAAAAACGAAGCCGGTCGCCTGCTTGTATTGGGCAGCGCCGCGCTGACCGATGGCTTCGCCCTGATCGGGGCCGAAGTTTTTCCGGATGCAACCGTGCAAACCCTTGAGCAGGTGCTTGAAGGTCTGGTGGTCGAGTCGGCCACGGCATTGGTGCTGATCGAGGATTATCTGGCGCACGGTGGTGGCGAGTGGCTTAATCGCCTGCGCAACGAAGGTGGCCGTATCGTTGTCACGGAGCTGCCTTCGCTGTCTCAACCCGACAACTATGCACCTGCAGTCGACGAAGTGCTTCTGCAGGTGCTTGGCGCGGATTCGCTTGAGCAATCGACATGAGTGACGTTGAGAAAGTCGAGCAGCTGGAGCAGGCCTTGCTCCGGCAGGCGGAATCTCTGGCTGACGAGCAACGGCGTAATGCCCAAACGGCCTGCGCGCGAATCCAGGCTGACGGCGCGCAACGCTTGCGTGAACGGGAAAAGACTGAAATACAAGCCGCAAAGCTTGAGGGTGGGCGACGGCAAAGACGGCTGGTCCAGGCGGCCGAAGCGCGGCTGGCCGGTAATCTGGATCGGCTGCGCTGGACGCTGGTGCAATCGGCCTTGAGCGAGATGAATCAGCGCCTCGATCAGCTGGTCGAGGACAAACCCCGTTATCTGAATTTCCTGGAGTCGTTGCTCGGCGATGCGCTTACCCGTTTGCCGGACGGCCCCGTGCTGGTGCGGCTCGGCAGTCGTGATTACGAAGCCTTGCGTGACGAACTGGAGGCCATGGCAGCACGCGTGGCACCGGGGCGCAAGGTCCGATGGGAACCTCTGGCCGGCGCTTCGGACGGAGGCTTGCAGGTGAATCTGGTGGATGAAACCGTGCGTATCGATCATACCTTTGCCGGTCGTCAGGAGCGGCTGGCAGTGGTACTCGCTGAAAGCATTATGGAGCGGCTGTTCGCCGCCGCGCCGGATCTGGGAACTTTCGTACATGGGTAGGATTATCGAAATCAACGGCCCGATCGTCAGCCTGAGTTTGCCGGATTCGCTGATCGGTGAGCAGGTCAGGATAGGCCGGCTCGGTCTGGTTGGCGAAATCATCAGCCGCGACGGCGAGCAGGCGCTGGCCCAGGTCTATGAGAATACCGATGGTCTGCAGGCCGGTGAGGAGGCGATCGGGCTGGGTTATCCCTTGTCGGTCGAACTCGGGCCCGGTCTGCTCGGGGGAATATTCGATGGCGTGCAGAGGCCGCTCGACGCGCTACGGAGCAAATCGGGTGACCGGATAGCACGCGGAATTGCCATCGCCTCCCTGGATCGGGAGAAAAACTGGCATTTCGAACCCAACCCGCAACTCGAGGCCGGAGCGATACTGCAAGGCGGGGCGGTGCTCGGTTCGGTACAGGAAACCGACAGTATCAGTCATCGTATTCTGTTGCCGCCATTGGTCAGCGGCGAATTGCTGAGTCTGGCGAGTGCCGGCGAATACCGCATCGAGGAGCCGGTCGCGCATCTGCGAAACGACGACGGCGAGGTGCTGAAGATTCCCTTGTTTCATCGCTGGCCGGTGCGCACGCCACGGCCCTTCAAACAGCGGGATCACGCGGTGCACCCTTTGCTTACCGGACAGCGGATTCTCGACACCTTTTATCCGCTGCTGAAAGGCGGCAAGGCGGCGATACCCGGACCGTTCGGTGCGGGAAAGACCATGCTGCAGCAACAGATCGCCCGCTGGTGCAATGCCGAAATCGTGATTTATGTCGGCTGCGGCGAGCGCGGTAATGAGTTGACGGACGTGCTTGAGTTCATGCCTGAGCTGACCGATCCGCACAGTGGCCGACCCTTGATGGAACGTACCCTGCTGGTTGCCAATACCTCGAATATGCCGGTGGTGGCGCGGGAGGCGTCGATCTATGTCGGTATCACGATTGCCGAGTATTTCCGCGATCAGGGCTATGACGTGGTGCTGGTGGCCGATTCGACCAGCCGCTGGGCGGAAGCCTTGCGCGAGGTTGCCGGACGGCTTGGACAAATG
>JAGRHW010000558.1 GCA_020444765.1 Gammaproteobacteria bacterium
TTTCAGGCATCTCAGGACAGGGCCGGAATCTCTGTGTCGACACTTTGTCGATATCGGAGATTCCGGTCAGAAGCGCTCAGGGCAGTCTGTCTTCCGGGTTTAGCGAGGGCAGGCGCTCCAGGATCGCGTTGCCAAGCTCAAGATAGGTGGCACGCTTGAACAAGAGCTTCAGCCGTGTGCCGCCGCATTGCCGCCACAGTACCGCCGAGCGTACGCCGGCCAGCAGACTGGCGCGAATCTTTGAGGCGGTGTGTTCATTTTGCAGGTGGATATTTTCCCCGTTGACCATGATGCGGGGTGTCAGCTGGCTGATCGTGTCGCGATAGAGATCCGCCATATTTTGAATCACACCATCGGTCAAACCGCTAACTTGTACCTGGGCTTCCAGTCGCTGGATGCCTTGTCCCAGGCGTTCGAAAATTATCTGATTACCTCGCAGGCGTGATTCCAGGTGCAGCAGTGTGATCGCATAGCGGGCAAGCTCCGGGTCCCGTTTGCCTGCATCGCTCGACAGCTGATCGCGAAGTACCCTCAAGCCGACTTTGATGCCGCTGTTGTTGTCGAATATTTCTTCGACTGAAGAAGCGTTCTGGGTGAGTATTGAACGGATACTGCTGTTGAATGCCTGTGACTCGCATTGGCCACGGTACGCCAATTCCTTTACATTGTTGATGGCCTGAAAAACGCCGGCCAGCGCTATGACCTGATTTTCCTCGGTAGCAATCATACTTTTGTCCCGGATTTCAGCTTTCCAGGGTGGCGGAATCAATGACTCCGCCACCAAGGCAAATGGTTTCGTTATAAAACACGATCGACTGTCCAGGGGTGATTGCGCGAACAGGTTGATCGAAATGCACATGCGCCGAACCGTCTTCATTTACCCTGACAATACAAGCCTGATCTGTTTGGCGGTACCTGACCTTGGCGGTGCAGTTCATGGGGCCGGACCAGTCGTGTCGGTCATGCGTCCAATGCAGCTGGCTGGCCGTCAGGCTGTTTTTGAACAGGGCGGGGTGATCGTGGCCCTGACCGACGATCAGTCGGTTGTTACGAATATCCTTGTCCAGAACGTACCACGGCAGTTCCTCGCCACCCTGTTTGCCGCCAATGCCAAGGCCCTGTCTTTGCCCCAGTGTGTAGTACATCAGGCCCTGATGCCGGCCGAGAGTGTCCCCGCTATCCGACACTATATCTCCGGTATTGGCGGGCAAATACTCCGACAGAAAGGTATTGAATTTTCGTTCGCCGATAAAGCAGATGCCGGTACTGTCCTTTTTGCTGTGAACATGTAATCCATGCGCCTTGGCTAACCGGCGGACCTCATGTTTGGTGATTTCGCCGATCGGAAACAGCGTTTGCGACAATGCCTTTTGGCCCAGGGTATAGAGAAAATAGGTCTGATCCTTATTGGTATCAATACCGCGCAGCATTTCATGGCGCCCGTCAAATTCCTTGATTCGCGCGTAATGGCCGGTGGCGATGAAGTCCGCGCCGAGGTCTTTTGCGTAATCGAGAAAGGCGCGGAATTTTATTTCCTTGTTGCAAAGAATGTCCGGATTCGGTGTGCGACCGGCGGCATATTCGTCAAGAAAGTGTGCGAACACGCGATCCCAGTATTCCCGGGCAAAATTGACCGGATGCAGTTCGATGCCGATTCTTTTACAGACCGCCAGCGCGTCGCGGTAATCCTGGCGGGCGGTGCAAAACTCATCGTCGTCATCCCAGTTCTGCATAAACAGTCCGCGCACACGATAGCCTGCTTCCTTCAGAATAACCGCAGAAAGCGAGGAGTCTACGCCGCCGGACATGCCGACAATGACGTTTGTATTGCTGTTTGATGACAAGGATGTAAAACCAGCCGGTATTCAAGCGCTTTATTATAACTGCCCAGGCTTAAGGATTGTGGGTTTTTAAACGCTCTTGTCAGCGTGTCACAAGCTTTGACAGGCTGATCTATACTCCCTGAAACCTTCAAAAGGACATTGTTTTGGATATCATTTACGCTTTGCTCGATCCGCTGGCCCTATTCAGTCTGTTGTTGTTTAGCTGGATGTTGTTCCAGCTGGGCAGCCGGCCACGGCGTTTGGGATTTCCT
>JAGRHW010000559.1 GCA_020444765.1 Gammaproteobacteria bacterium
TGCCGGTACGCCCGATGCCGCACACGACTTCATCGATATGCAGCAGCACCTGGTATTTTTTGCAGATTTCCTGAATGGTTTCCCAATAGCCTTCCGGCGGCGTGATGACGCCGCCGCCGGCGGTGATCGGCTCGAGAATCACCGACCCGACGGTGTCCGGGTCTTCGCGCAAAATGGTTTGTTCGAGCTCTTTGGCGATCCGCACACCGTAATCCGTCGGATCGTCGTATTGACAACGGTATTCGCAGCAATGCGGTATTTCGACAAACCCCGGCGTGAACGGGCCGTACTGCTCCTTGCGCTGTTCCTGACCGCTGGCGCTGAGCGTGGTAATCGTGGTGCCGTGGTAATCGCGGTCACGGTAGATGATCTTGTGCTTGCGTCCGCCGTGTTTGCGCTGGGAGATCTGGCGGACGATCTTGAAGCCTTTTTCATTCGCCTCAGAGCCCGAGTTGGAGTAATACACGCGGCTCATGCCGGGCATTTTTTCGATCAGTTTCGAGGCGAAGCGGGCGCCCGGGATATTACCCGCACTGTTGGCGAAATAGTTCATCTTGACCAGCTGATCGCGAACCGCGTTGGCGATCCGTTCGCGCCCGTAGCCGACGTTGACCGTCCAGACGCCGCCGGATACCGCGTCCAGGTATTCCCGGCCGTTGATATCGGTGACCCGCATGCCCTTGCCCTCGACGATCACCATCGGCGCGCCGGCTTCAAAGGGTTTATGCTGGACCAGGTGGTGCCAGACGTGTGATCGGTCGAAGTCGACGACCTGGTTGGCGTCAAGCGAACTGATTTCGGGTTTCATGGAGCCTCCGTCGGAAAGAAAATACACGGAAAACGACGACGGTCTTGCCAGTCGCTTCCGTGCCATTATGCCTTGTACTCACCTGATTTTTTCGGGTTCAGAGCCCCTTGATCGGGCAGGACAAGGCGCACTGCGCAGGGAGTTGCCGGCCCTTTTCAGGCAGTGCAGTACTACTAGCTTATAGCAAGAGTCGGCCTGTTTTTATAGAGCCAGAAACGGTCGGATTCAGGAGCCAGAGCCTGCCGGAAAATGCAGGCTCCTGACGCCTGTTTAAAATCTCATGAGTCCGCCGTCTCAGTGTTCGCCGCCGGCCTTGAAGTTGAACACCGCGCCGGAGCGGATGCCGGACGGCCAGCGCGAGCTGATGGTTTTCAGCCGGGTGTAGAAGCGCACGCCTTCGGGCCCGTGAATGCTGTGATCGCCGAACAGTGAGCGTTTCCAGCCGCCAAAGCTGTGGAAGGCCATCGGCACCGGAATCGGGACATTGATACCGACCATGCCGATGCGGATCCGGTGCGAAAAATCCCGTGCCGCGTCGCCGTCGCGGGTGAAGATAGCGGTGCCGTTACCGTATTCGTGATCGTTGATCATTTGTACGGCTTCGTCATACGATTTCGCCCGCACCACGCACAACACCGGGCCAAAAATCTCATCGGTGTAGATCGACATATCGGTGCTGACCTGGTCGAAAATGGTCGCGCCGACAAAACAGCCTCTCTCGCAGCCTGGCACCACGATATTGCGTCCATCGACGACAAGCTTGGCGCCAGCCTCGACACCGGCGTCGATATACTGCTTGATTCGCGCCTGCGATTCGGGGCTGATCACCGGACCCATTTCGGTTTCCGGATTGGTGTAAGGGCCGACTTTCAGGGCCTGAACCCGTGGTTGCAGCTTGTCGATAAAGCGGTCGGCGGTTTCATCGTCGGTCGTGACCACCACCGAAACCGCCATGCAGCGCTCGCCGGCCGACCCGTAGGCCGCGCCCATAACGGCATCCACTACCTGTTCCATATCCGCGTCCGGCATTACCAGCATATGGTTTTTCGCGCCGCATAAGGCCTGTACACGCTTGCCGTTGGCGCAGCCCGTCGAATAAATATATTCACCGACCTTGGTCGAGCCGACGAAGCTGATGCCCTGTACGCGCGGATCGGTCAGCAATGTGTCGACCGCTTCCTTGTCGCCGTTGATCACATTCAGCACGCCATCCGGTGCGCCGGCTTCGCTGAGCAGTTCGGTCAGCCTTAAACTGCAGGACGGGTCTTTCTCGG
>JAGRHW010000055.1 GCA_020444765.1 Gammaproteobacteria bacterium
AAAGTCAATAAGCCAATACTGGCGAGCAGTGTGAGCAAGCCAAAGACAACCCCGCCCAACACCCAGTTACTGTGCGGACGCATCAGACGGATAAACGGCAGTAAAGCTTTCATGCCGGCACCTCCGCCAGCTGCCCGGAGACCGGCTGCAGACGGCCCTGCTCCAGATGCCAGACCTCATCGGCCTGCAACACGCTGTTGGCCCGATGCGTCAGCATCAGCACCAGCCGACCCTGGCAAAGCGTGCGCAGGGAGGCCAGCACCAGTTGCTCGCTGTGCCGGTCCAGATTGGCGGTTGGCTCGTCCAGCAATAACACCGGCGCGTCTTTCAAAAACGCCCGCGCCAGGGCGATTCGCTGAATCTGCCCGCCGGACAGGCCCGCGCCCTGCTCGCCGGTTTGCGTCTCCAGCCCCTGCGGCAAACGCTGTACAAACTCCAGCGCGTTGGCCTGCGCCAAAGCCTGCTGCAGCGCCTCTTCGCTGGCGTGCGGCGCGGCCAGCAGGAGGTTGTCGCGCAGCGTGCCGGGAAACAAGGTGGTGTGCTGGCTGACCCAGGCCACCTGGTCGAGCCAATGATCGCGCCCCAGCATTTCCAGCGGCCGTTCGTTGATCAGAATCTGCCCGCTGTCTGGGCGCCGAAAACCCAGCATCACCTGTAATAACGACGATTTGCCGGTGCCGCTCGGCCCGGTCAGCGCCACAATCCGCCCGGGCACCAGGTGTAGATTGAGATCGCGGAACACCGGCTGGCTGCGCCCCGGATAAGTCAGGCTGAGGCCACGCAAGTGGATTTTTTGCACCGGCTCCGCCAAGGCCTGCCCGGACGACGCGAGGGCCAGCGGCTCTTCTTCGAGCAGCTCGCGGAGCTTGTCGGCAGCGGCCACGGCTTCCTGCTTGGCGTGATAATGCGTGCCCAGCTCGCGCAACGGCAGATAGAACTCCGGCGCCAACAACAGGATAAACAGGCCTTGCTGCAGGTTTACCGGCTCGACCCAATAACCGAAATCCAGATGCCCCAGAAAACTGAAACCGAGATAGACCGCCACCATAGCGATCGACACCGAGGCGAAAAATTCCAGCACCGCCGAGGACAGAAACGCCAGCCGTAACACCTGCATGGTGCGCTGGCGGAACTCTTCCGAACCGGCCTCGATCACCTGCTGTTGCGCCCGGCTGCGATCGAACAGCTTGAGCGTAACGATGCCCTGCACCACATCCAGAAAATGCGCACCGAGATGCGACAACGCGGCAAAATTGCGCCGATTGGCCTCGGCCGCACGCATGCCGACCAGCGCCATAAACAGCGGCACCAGCGGCGCGGTCAGCAAAAAAATCAGCCCGGTCGCCCAGTTGACCGGGAAAATAAACGCCAGAATGACCAGCGGCAGCACAGCGGCCAGCGCCATCTGCGGCAGATAGCGGGCAAAAAAGCCATCCAGCGCCTCGACCTGTTCCAGCAACAAGGTACTCAAGGCGCCGCTGCGCTGGGCGCCCGTATAGGCCGGCCCCAGCCGCGCCACGCGCGCCAGCAACAAGGCACGCAGCCTGCGCCGCACACTTAGCGAAGCCCGCTGACCGGCCCAATCGCGCACCACGCCGAGCAGCGCGCGACACAGCAAAGCGCCGAGCAGAATCAGCAACAAAGGCCACTGCTGCGCCAGCGTTTGCGCGGAAAACAGCGTCGCATCGATCACCCGGGCCAACAAATGTGCCTGCACAATCAACAACAAGCCAACGCCGGTACCGGCCAGAATCGCCAGCCAGACCCAGCGTTTTTCGGACTCACCCAGTTGTTTCAACCACTGTTGTTGCTCGCGTTCGTGCCTCTGACTCATGCCGAAAATTCCATTCCTTCAATTCTGCTGCCAGCGTTTCGAAAACATCCGCAGACAAACCAATACGCCGACCTCCGGTGAACTGTCGCCGATGATACAGGGAAATGTCCGTCTAATGGCCTTCCAGATCTTCATAAACGCTTATGCGGGTGGTCTTACGTAATCTTGTGCGGCATATTAAAACGCGCCGCGCATGTCACCAGAGTCAACGTGTCGGCCGAACGTCATTACGACGTGGCATTTGCGCTTGAATGTCATGTTTAACTCAGGTTTGCATTACGGGAGGCCACTTTATGAAAACCCATCATGGCTGGATTCGTCGGGTCAAGCTGCAACAGCTGCGTACCGTGCTGGCGGTGGCAGATCACGATAGCCTGCTACAGGCGGCCAATGCCCTGGGGCTTAGCCAGCCTGCGGTCACCAAGGCTTTGCATGAGTTGGAAAGTGAGCTGGGTGTCGAGCTGTTTGTGCGGACCAGTCGAGGCACCTATCCTACCGAATACGGGCGTTTGTTGGCGGCGCGGGCGCGGATTATCTTTTCACAATTGGCGCGCGCCTCGGATGAGTTGTTCGATCTGCGCGATGGTTTCTCCGGGCATGTGCGTGTCGGTACCTTGATTGCCGGGGCTGCCAGCCTGTTGCCAATGGCGATCGTGGCCCTGCAGCAAACTTATCCGGGGATTCGGGTGTTGGTCACCGAAGGCACTTACGAGCAGCTGGTGCCACAGTTGCGCCAGGGGACGCTGGATTTATTACTGGGCCGTTTGCCGGCGCATCGTTATCGCGAGGAGCTGGATGTCGAGCCGCTGTATCAGGAGCGGGTCGAATTTGTCGTGCGCCCGGAGCACCCGTCTCTGGCGATGGAAGCGCCGGCGCTGGAGAGTCTGCGCGCCTGGCCGTGGATTCTGCCACCACCGGATACCACCTTGCGGCAGATGCTGGAAGCGGCATTTCACGATGCCAACCTCGATCTGCCAGAGGCCATGTGTGAATCCATGTCGGTGGTATCAAACCGCCAGCTGATTCTGCACAGCAATGTGATTGGCGCGTTCCCTGCCCAGGTTCTCGCGCCGGATATCGCCAGTGGCATGCTGGCGGCGGTAAGGCTGGCGCGCCCACTCACCTTCGGCCCGGTTGGGATATCGACCTTGCGTGGAGTGATGCCCGGCAATGCGGTGGGTGCGCTGATTGATGCCGTGCGCAGGGCCGTGGCAAACGTACAAATCTCGCAAGTGTGATTTGCGATATAACTTCAGGGAATAACAAAAAGCCTATAATTCATTTCCATCTATAGCGGGTTCGTCCTAAGGTTTCGGAAAACCATAAACTAGCATCCGAACAACGGGAAGGAGGAAACACGGTGATCGACCTGCTGGATATTCGTTATGTACGGCTGGGCACCCGGGATCTGGCCAATGCCATTGATTTTGCCACGCGTATCCTGGGCCTTCAGCTGGTTCGGCAAAGCGCGGATACGGCCTATTTTCGCAGTGACGACCGGGACCATACCCTGTGCTATTTTGAGGGTGATCCCAGCGATCACACCCTGGCGTTTGAGTTGTGTGATGGGCAGGCACTGGAGCAGGCTGCTGCCGGTCTGGACGCTGCGGGTATTCGTGTTCACGAAGGCGATACCGAGGCCTGCGAAAAGCGCCTGGTGCAGCGCTTTATTTCATTGACCGATTACAGTGGCAATACCATCGAACTGGTCGTGAGGCCTCAGGCCAGCGGTCGACGCTATTTCCCTTCCCGCGATGCCGGCATCACCGGTTTTTCCCATGTGGGCCTGTGCTCGCAGGATCCGCTGCGCGATGAAAAGTTCTGGACCGAAGTGTTTAATGCCCGGGTCAGTGATTGGATCGGTGCCTCACCGTTGCTGCGGATCGATGAAATCCATCACAAGATCGCGTTGTTTCCCACCCAGCGCAGTGGTATCCAGCATATCAACCATCAGGTGGAAAGCGTCGATGACATCATGAGAAGCTGGTACTTCTTGCAGGAAGCAGGGGTCAAGGTTGTCTTTGGCCCGGGCCGACACCCGACCTCCGGCGCGCGCTTTCTGTATTTTGAGGGCCCCGACGGGATGGTTTACGAGTATTCCTGCGGTGTTTCCAGTATCCACGATGAAACTTCTCATCGGCCACGCCAGTTTCCGGCAACCCCGGAAGGCTTCTGTATGTGGGGCTCCAAGCCGGATATCGCCGAATTCAAATCCTGACGTCTCGCCAGCGACGAGACACTCAAACAAAGGGAACAATAAGGAGAGCTCACAGATGAGTGAGACAGGACAACTGTGCATGCAAAACAGCCAGGCCGAGCTGCAGCGCCTGGTAAGAAAAACGGCCCGTGCGCTGGGGCGCCATGGGTTAGCGCACGCCTATGGGCACTGTAGCCAACGGCTGGATGCCCGGCACTTTCTGGTTTGTGCAGCGAAACCGCTGAAAACAATTCGCCCGGGCGAAGAAGGCATGATCGTGCCTGTGGATGGGCCTTTGCCAGAAGGGGTGCTGGGTGAAGTGCGCATCCACCAACAGATTTACCGCACACGCCCTGACATCGGCGGAGTCGTACGCAGTATGCCGCCGCAGCTGATGGCTTTGTCGGTGATGGGTTGTGTGCCGCGGCTGGTGCATGGTATGAGCGCCTATTTCCACGAAGGAGTGGCCTATTGGGATGATCCACAACTGATTCGAGATGATGCCCGTGCAGAAGCATTGGTAAAGACAATGCAATCCAGGCTTGGTTTGGTGATGCGTGGCAACGGCTCGGTGGTGGCGGGGGATTCCCTGATGGAGGCGCTGGTGCTGACCTGGTATCTCGAAGATGCGGCACGGATCGAGCTGGCCTGCCTGAAAGCGGGTCGTGAGCCCCGTTTGTTGTCGCTTGAAGAAGCCCGCCGCCGGGCGACCCGGCATGGGCGGATTTTCGAGCGGATGTGGGATTACCTCACCGATGGTGACAGTGAATGAGCACCTCGCAGGGTGTGCTGCAGGGTCTCAGTCGGCGCCTGGCGCAGCTTGAACTGACACTGGCTGGGGTCGCCCTGAGTGGGGTTCTTTTGTTGTTGCTCTTGAATGTGCTGACGCGCGCGATTGGCCAGGCCTTCTTTTGGACCGATGAGCTGGCCGTCAGCCTGATGGTGTGGATGGCGTTTCTGGCGGCATCCGCGAGTATTCATCATGGGAGCAATATCGCCGTTTCCATTGTCAGTGAGTTTCTCCCTCCGAAGCTTAGGTTCTGGCTTGCAATATTAGTAAACACTCTGGTGTTAGGGTTCTTTCTGATTTTGCTGTGGCTGTGCTGGCGCTGGTTCGATTTGCCGGGGCTGGCCGCGGCAGGTTGGGACAGCACGACTTTTGCCAGCGAAACATTCAATTTTATTTACAGTGAACCGACTCAGACCCTCGGGCTAGGAAAGATCTGGTTCTGGCTGGTGGTGCCATGGTTTGCATTGGGTGGCAGCCTGCATGCGCTGGCCCAATTGCGGCGTGCTGCTCGCCGAGGTGTTAACTCATGACGGTGGTTACTGCCTTTTTGCTGCTGTTGTTCATGGCGGTGCCGGTTGCCCTGGTGCTGGCGATCGTGTCGCTAATTTATATCGCGCATAGCGATAACTGGGTGTTGCTAGCGTCTTATCCACAGCAGTTATTCAGTGGTTTGGAAAACTATGGTCTGATGGCTTTGCCCCTGTTTATCCTGGTCGGCGAACTCATGGGCGAAACCGGCATCGCGCGGCGCCTGATGACGATGGCGGCGGCAATGATGGGGCAAGTGCGTGGTGGGCTGGCCTATGTGAATTTGCTGGCCAATATGATGATGGCGTCGATTCTCGGCTCCACGGTGGCGCAGATTACCGTGATGACGCGGATGGCGGTGCCGGAGATGGAAAAAGCCGGTTACTCGCGAGAGCATGCGGTGGCGCTGACTGCGGCAGGTGGCTTGCTGGCGCCGATCATTCCTCCCTCAATGTTGTTTGTGATTTTTGGCGTGATCGCGCAGATTTCCATTGGGAAGTTATTCATTGCCGGTATTTTGCCGGGTATTTTGTTAAGCCTGAGTTTTTTTGCGCTGCTTGGCTGGATGGCGAAACGCCATGATTTCCCGTGCAAAGAGAAGCAGTCGTTTCGTGAAAAGCGAGCCGCGATTATGCAAGGCGGATACGCGGCGCTCATCCCTCTGACAATCGTAGGAACGATTCTGGCGGGCCTTGCCACGCCAACCGAAGCCGCTGCATTGGCCTGTCTGGTCTCGATTGCCGTGGGGCGGTTTATTTACCGTGAATTTGCCTGGGCGGCGCTCTGGCCGGCGATCGTGCGTACGGCGCGCAGTTCATCGATTGTCTTGTTGCTGATCGCCTGTGCGCAAGTCTTTAGCTGGGTCATTACCTTTGAGAACCTGCCGGCGCAAACCGCAATCTGGATGCAATCGGTAGCCGGTTCCGCGGAGGTTTTTCTGCTCCTGGTGCTGCTTCTGCTATTGCTGGTTGGCATGGTACTAGATCCCATCCCGGCCTTGATTCTGGTGGTGCCGGTGCTGCTGCCGGTGGCCACGGATGTGTATGCTATCGACCCTTTTCATTTTGGTGTGATTGTCTGCCTGACGCTGGTGCTGGGTTTGCTGACGCCACCGGTCGGCTCAGCGCTCTTTGCCGCAGCGGCCTTGTCGGGTATACGCAGTGAACGCCTGGCCTGGCTGTTACTACCTTATTTACTGGTGATGTTATGCCTCTTGCTACTGATGATTTATATACCTGGGTTGGTGACAGGCTTGATTTAATAAAATTCTGAATAATTAATAACACAACAACTGGAGTACCGAGGAGGAAATATGAAGTATCCAAAAATTCTGAGAATTTTTATTCTGGCACTTTGCCTTTTACCGGGAACCGTTCTGGCAAAAACCTTGCGCATCGGGCTTATTACACCGCCTTCCCACCAGTGGACGATTACCGCCCAGGGCCTGGCCGAGGACCTGGCAAAAGCGAGTGGTGGAGAGCTTGAACTGGCGGTATTCCCGGCCGGGCAGTTGGGCAACGAGGCGGCGATGCTACAGCAGTTGCAAAGCGGTGCCCTGGACTTGGCATTTTTGGCCGCGGGTGAGGTGGCTAATCGCAGTGCTAATTTTTCTGCCCTGTTTGCGCCTTATTTGGTCAATACGCCAATTCAGGGGCGAGAATTGTTACAGGGGCCGACGGCTTTGGCGATGCTGGAAGACCTAAAGCAATTAGGGCTTATCGGGCTGGGTTACGGTATGGCCGGCATGCGCCAGATTGTGATGAAAGGTGAGGTGAAGTCGGTCAAGGATCTGGCTGGACGGAAAATTCGCATCATGCCTGTAGCGCCGGAGCGGGATTTCTGGAGCAAAGTGGGGGCGGCACCGACGCCAATTCCTCTGCCGGCACTTTATGATGCTTTTGCCAATGGCCAGGTTGATGGCATGCAGATCGATTTCGAAGGCACCTGGAATACCCGCTATCTGGATCATGCTGACACCATTATCGAGTCTTCGCACATGATGTTGCCCATGGTGGCGGTGGCCTCGGGGCGGAGCTGGAAAGCATTATCGGCAGCTCAGCGTGAACAGATCCAAAGCACGGTTGGTAAACGCTTGAGTGCGCTATTCGAGGCTTATGAGGCAATCGACCGGGACTACTTCACAAAGATCAAGGGTTCCGGCATCACCGTCATTCATGTGGACCGTGTTTTTTTTGGTGATGTCATCAATGCCTGGTATGCAGAATGGCGTGTGAAGGCCCCGGCCCTTGAAGCATTGGAAAAAGACGCACAGTCCATCCTTGGGCAGTGAGTCGAACGGGTTCAGAACTCAGTCTGTTTTTGAGTCAGGTCTGCCCGTGTCAAATCGGGCAGACACTTTTCTTTCCAGCAGGTAGTCATACCAAAACTGCTCATAGATATGAGCTGAATCAGAGATGACGAAACCGCTCCAACACCACTGCAAGAATAATCACCACACCGACAGTAAACATCTGGTAGAACGACGAAACGCCCATGATGTTCCCTGACTGGAGATATCATACAGGCCCAGGAAGAACATTCTCAGCTTGCCCAGGTTTTTGCCGCAGGCGATGAAGAACGCCTTATTGCGCTGATCGGGGAACACTCGCAACATACCCGGGATCGCCTGCTCGCTGGCCTGGTCTCACGGGACTCCACGACATAATAGATTTTTCGCAACAAGCCCTGTGAACTCAGTGCATCAGCTTTCAGCAGCCTGTCGCGCGGAGTTGTAATACTCCGCGCTTTCCCGGCAAAAGCTGGAAGCTATTGCTCAGTCCTCAACTTCAGTCTTTACCACCTCAGCACTGACCGGGTGCATGAACAGCTCGACTTTTTTGCCTTGCGCGTCTTTTGCATAAACTTCGTAGCAGCCGTCTTCGACCTTGATCTTTCGTACGTCGTAGCCCATTTCCGCGGCTTTGGCTTTTACCTCATCCTTACTCATCCACTCGGAATCGGGCGTCTTGCCGCACAGTCTGTCGTCGGAGGCGAAAGCTGCTCCGGCTGAGCCGGCAAGGATTGCCGCAGAGATTACTATATAAAGTGCTTTTTTCATGATCTGTTTCCTGTTTGTTGATTGATCTCGGCGGAACCTGTTTCCGTCCGATGTGGATAGAATAATTCGCTCACACTGACCAAAGGCTGATTGTTTTTTTCAGCTTATTTTCAGCTTCGCTCCCTATATTCAAAAGACAGATGGATGATGGACATCCTCTGCAATAATTTTAATCATCAATACAAGGCGAACATCATGAACATCATTAAACCCGTTTATATGGCAATCGGAATTTCTCTGGCTGTTGCAGCGTGCAGCGATACGGACAGCACCGACGATCCGACGCTGTCAGTCAACGAGCAGGGTTACTCGGAAATCAACCCGGAGCCCTTGCAACAGGATTTACAGGAGATCCCTGCCGGTGAACTGTCTGAAGAAGAAATCAGCGGGCTGTTGTATATGCGCGAAGAGGAAAAACTTGCCCATGATGTCTACCGGTATCTGTTTGACGTCTGGAATCAGAATGTCTTCGATAATATTGCCGACAGCGAACAAACCCACACCGATGCCGTGAAGGCATTACTGGTTCGTTACGCTTTGACTGACCCCGCCGAGGGCAAGGATGCGGGACAGTTCGAGAACCCTGAATTACAACAACTGTACGACTCATTGGTCGCTGAGGGTGAGGCCAGCCTGATCGACGCGCTGATGGTTGGCGCGGCCATAGAAGAAATCGATATCATCGATATCGCTGAGGCAATGGAAAACATCGAAGATAATGACGATATCGTTCTAGTCTACGATAATCTGATGAAGGGCTCGCGCAATCACCTGCGGGCGTTAGTCAAAAATCTTTCGAATAACGGCATTACTTATGAGCCACGCTATCTCAGTCAGGAAGAATATGACAGCATCGTAAACAGCGATATCGAGAAAGGTTCCCAATAAACCAAACCCGCCTCTACTGACACAAGCCCGGCCGACAGCCTGGCCGGGCTTGTAATGATTCTGCCCTTATCGGCGGCTGGCTAGACTGATCGTTTACGCCCGGTGAACATAGCTCTGACCAGATTTTCACCGTGCGACAAACCTGAAAATACCACGCCTGCAATATGTAATCCGACCAGAAACAATGTGACATTGACTGCCGCTTCGTGAACTTCTTCGATCCATTCCTCACCCCACAATGCATCGCTCGTCATTAAAATGCCGCTGAGACAAATTATGCCAAGCATGGTTAGCAAAGCAATGACCATTACGCCACCGGCGGGATTATGGCCAATATAACGTCTGGCCCGCCTTGCAAGCATGTCTTTTGCATAGGACCACACAACGGTCGGTCTGTAGATAAAATCCGCGAACCGCGCATGCGGACTGCCGATAAACCCCCAGATAACCCGCAGCACCAGCAGCCCTGCAATACCATAACCGGCCAGCTCGTGCAGCTCTTTCCACTCATCACCACTCGCCCAGGCAACGATAAAAAGTCCCAGCAGAGACCAGTGAAATACCCTGACCAGCGGATCCCAGACGCGCACCGTTTCCGCTTGCAGCTCACTCGGCGGGCTTGATTCCTTAATGTTCATGTTGACCTCTTTGATTCCGGATGTGTTTGTATAACGAATCGTGACATAAGCCGTACAAGATCATATGAGGTTACAACTGACATAATGCTGATCGACGCTGTCAGCTTGTTATCAGCTTTACCGTGCTAGGCTTGAACATATGATCCATACCCATCTGTTATTACGTCGCGGCCTGGCCTGCCTCTTTTCTGCCGGGCTGATTGCAGTCATGCTGAATAGCGCCGTGTTCGCTCATAACGACGATGACCATTTTCTCGATGAGGTTCATCGAGCCGTCAAATCCGGTGAAATCAAACCGCTCGGGGAGTTGTTGCGGATCCTGGAAAAAAGGCTTTCCGGAGAAGTCATAGACGTCGAGATTGAATACAAAAACAAAACCTGGATTTACGAATTCAAACTCGTCAGCGATGGCGGCAAACTGGTGGAGGTCTACTTGGATGCCTCTAACGGGCAAGTCATCGAGATCAAAAAGCAATGAAAATCCTGCTGATCGAAGATGACCCCTTGATCAGCCGGGAAATTATCGACACTCTGAGCCGGGAAGGCTATCTGGTACAACATGAATCGAATGGCAGGAATGGCTGGTTTGCCGGTGATACGGAAGATTTTTCAGCAGTCATACTTGACCTCGGGCTGCCTGGCGTGGACGGCCTGACAATTCTCAAAAAATGGCGCATGGCCGGACAAACATTCCCGGTGCTTGTATTAACAGCGCGGGGAAGCTGGGAGGAGCGCGTTGAAGGAATCGACGCCGGCGCTGACGACTACCTGCCCAAGCCCTTCCAGATGGCGGAAATGCTGGCCCGCTTGCGTGCGATCATACGCCGTTCGGCCGGGCAGGCGAGCGCCATACTGAAATCCGGCGATATTACGCTGGATACCCGCACTAAAATGGTCAGCAAGGCCAATATTCTAAAACAACTGACGCCACTGGAGTTTCGCTGCCTGCACCTGCTGATGCTGAACCAGGGCCGCGCCGTCTCACAGATGGAGCTGACTGAACAGCTTTACGCCCAGGACTTCGAGCGTGAAAGCAATTCCGTCGAAGTGCTGGTCGGACGTCTTAGAAAAAAACTCGGTCGCGACGTAATCCAGACACGGCGTGGTTTCGGGTATATCATCCCGGACCCTGAACACGATGATGACTCACCAGCCACCTGACCAGGTGGCTGCTTGACGAATCCCGCCTACCTCGGAACGTGCCGATGCACTCGATACGAACGCGATTCCTGACCACCGCAATCATCAGCACCTGTCTTGCACTGGCTTTGTCGGCCTGGATATTTACCGAGCTATTCAGCCAGAGCTATCTGCGCCGAGTCGACCTGGAACTAACCGAACTGATCAACCAGCTTGCCGGCTCGATAGAATTCGACGCAAATGGCCTGATACGCCCGCCGGCACCGACCAGCGACCGGCGCTTCGAAAAAGCTTACAGCGGCGCCTACTGGCAAATAGAGGATAGTAAAAACAATCGTCGTCTGCGGTCTGTTTCACTCTGGGATTACGTCATTCCGCTGCCCAATGATATTCATGAACTCGGCAGCATTCACCGTTATTCCCTGCCGGGGCCCGATAACAGCACGCTGATCGTACAGGAGCGGCAGCTCCTTTTTACGACGCCGACCAACTTGGTTACCGTACGAATCGCCGTCGCACTGGACAGTAAATCCGTCGAACATGCCATCAAGATGTTTGCCCTGGATTTGATTCCTTTCATGCTGGGTCTGGCCGTTATTCTGGTCGCCACTTCGGCGGCGCAACTGACCTACGGACTGAAACCCATTTCATCCCTGCGCGAAGGCCTGCAAAAAATCCACAACAGGCAAAGCAGACGTCTGCACGGTCAATACCCGACGGAACTGCTCGGCATGGTTCAGGTTATCAATCAGCTACTCGAAACCCAGGAAAAATCACTTGAGAACGCCCGCAAACATGCAAGTAACCTCGCACACGGACTGAAGACACCGCTGACCACCCTGCTCAACGATGCCAGAAAACTGCATCAACATGGGGAAACCGATCTGGCCGACGAAATCGAAGCCGTGGCTCTGACCATGCAAAACCACGTCAACGGCGAACTGACGCGCAGCCGCATCGTCAACAGCCCGCAACAGCGTCAATCCAACGCCAATATTGCGCAGGTCACCGACGAGATAATACGCACGCTCAAGCGTGCGCCACGCGATACGCCGTTGACATGGAAAAAATCCATTGCCGGAAATCTAACGGTCGGCGTAGACCCGCATGACCTGCGGGAACTGCTCGGCAATCTACTGGAAAACGCCTGGAAATGGGCGCATAGTGAAATCAGTATCAGTGCGGCCAACTCCACCGACGGCATTGTTATCGATATCAAGGACGATGGCCAAGGCGTGGCGTCCGATCATATCGGCCATATCATGAAGCGCGGTATTCGCTACGACAGCAAGGTGCCTGGCACGGGGCTTGGTTTGTCGATCGTAGCCGAGATTGTGAATGTCTACAGCCTCGGCTTCGAGTTGAAAAACCGTGACCCGCACGGTCTGCATATACGGGTTGTCTTCCCGCAGGCATAAATCCCGGCCGGCTAAAGCTGCGATCCGCTTAAAGAAAGCGTTTCAGGATATGCAAAAAACACCGCCGGGCATCATTCCATCACCGAGTACAGAAAACCGCCACAAATGACTTCAAACACCCAGCAGTCATAGAAGAAAAACTGATAGTGGTGGTAATGCGGCACTTTGGGACGGGCATGTTCAATTTTGGCGGATAGCTCGGCAATCCACTCTGAGTGCTTGATTTCGTACGCGATGTCATCATCGACTGATTCACCGTAACCCGAGAAATCCATCCAACGGAATGTGAAAACCGACTCAAAGTCGATCCCGACGGTCTGGTTATCCCAGTTCAGAAACCTCATTGACAAAACATCTTCTTTAAACTGGATTGAGGGCATATTGGTTGCCGACACGGATATATCCAGTTCTTTCTTTTTTTCCCTAGACATTATATTGTGTTTTTCCTATCCGCATTCCAGGGTCCCTCCGGAGAGCTAGCTTATCGTATTCAGCTGCAAGCGAAGAACATTGCATCAGATACGGCTTATAAAATGATAATTTATTTGTTTTGTGCTAGCTGCTTGCGAATTTTTTTGCCTCGATGCATGCATAATAGCATCTGTTTGTTTTTCGACAAGCAGCAGCCCTAAAAAACCGTTTAGCAGGTCAATCGGATAATATAAAGTTCGGAGATCAGACTTTGTGAAAAGGCCACCTGACACTGTCAGTTTACACGGCATCACTTGATTTCAGCACAAAAGGCGGGAAGGTA